>CAINDV010000481.1 GCA_903847485.1 uncultured Verrucomicrobiota bacterium | reverse complement strand
CTTTTCCGGCCCAAGGAGTCATCCGCGAACCCCGGCGCAAGCGACCTCCCTATCGCCACCTACGGCCCGCACAACAAGCCTTACAACCAGTTCTTTCCCTTCATTCCATGACGCCGTTGTTCTAGCGATTAAAAGTGATCTCGGTATCTTCGCGCCGATCGGGTTCGGGTTTTCCGGGGAAGGCGTTAAGATTCAATAGATTCGGGCTGCCAAATCGCTTTTATCCCTTCCGACTTGCACGACCTGGAGAGCGGTGGCGGCGGATACGACATTCAATCCCTGGTGCCGCTTGGCACGGTGCTAGCCGGCATGACGATGCAAGGCCACCGTTACTTTGACTATCACAATACCGAGAACGACGTCTTCGAAGCGATCAACAAACGGGCGTTGGAACTTGGCGCTGCCAGCATGTCCCTGCTCCGCTACTGGATCGCAGAACACGGACTTTGACTCCCAATTGTTGGAGCGGGAGACTGGCGGCCGGCAGCGCTGCGACAGCCGCCGCCAGTGGGGGGGGTACACCGGGCCTTACCAGAGCGAGGACACCCCGGGTAACCTAACCTGACTCAGTTAAAACAGTCGAGTTCCAGCCGCACCTGCGGCATCATCACAGCGTGCGTTGCATTGAACATACCTTCGAAGTCCGGTGGCGACACCGGATCTTTTTCACCGACTACGCCTTCGCGCCGGCGAACGCGTTGCTCCGCAGTCTGCTGACGGAAGGCGAGAATCCCGGCCCGGCCCGCGCCTTAGTCGTCGTGGATGAATCGCTTGCCGAGGCCCGCCCGGCTTTGCTGTCGGACATTCGCGGGTATTGCGCCACCCATGCCGAAGCGGTCACTCTGGTGCGTGAACCTCTCGTGATCGAGGGCGGAGAGCGGGTGAAAAACTCGTATTTCCACGTCAGCCAAATCCAGTCCGCCATTGAGGCGCATCACATTGACCGGCAAGCGACCGTGGTGGTGGTCGGCGGCGGCGCGTTGCTGGACATGGTGGGGCTGGCCGCCGCCACGGCGCATCGCGGCGTGCGCCTGATTCGTCTGCCCACCACCACTCTAAGTCAGGCGGACTCCGGCGTAGGTGTGAAGAATGGCATCAACGCTTTCGGGAAGAAGAACTTCGTCGGCACCTTCGCGCCACCCTTTGCGGTGATCAATGACTTTCAACTCCTCTCCACGTTGCACCCGCGCGACCTGCGCTGCGGTTACTCCGAGGCGGTGAAGGTAGCCTGCATCCGCGACGCCGGGTTCTTCGCGGACCTGGAACGCGAGGCGGGGGTGCTGCGCGATTTCCGGCCGGAGGCGCTGCGCCGGGTCATCTATCGCTGCGCGGAGCTGCACGCCCGGCATATCGCCAGTTCCGGCGATCCCTTCGAGTTCGGCTCAGCCCGCCCGCTCGACTTCGGACATTGGGCGGCGCACAAGCTGGAACAGCTTTCCGACTATCGCATCCGCCACGGCGAGGCGGTCGCCATCGGTATCGCCCTGGACGTGCTGTATGCCCGGAACATTGGGATGCTGGCCGCTCCAGACACCGAGCGTGTGTTGCGCGTGCTCGAAGCACTCGGCTTTGAACTGTTTGCCGATGAACTCCAGCACAAGAACGAGACCCAGCAACTCCGCCTGCTCGACGGCCTGGCGGAATTCCAGGAACACCTCGGCGGCCGGTTGACGATCACGCTGCTGAGCGAAATCGGCAAAGGCGTCGAGGTGCATGAGATGCAGCCGGCGGCGGTCTTGGACGCGCTGCGCGAACTGGCGGACCGCCAGGCGTCACGCGGGCGGCGGGCAGGGCCAGTCACCGCGTAACCCACGCCATGAAACGCCTCGCGGTTCTCAATGTGGTCGGCCTCAGCGAGTCACTCCTCGGCCCGGCCACGCCGCGGCTCAACGCCTTCCGTCAAGCCGGGTCGTTCGCGCGCATCCGTCCGGCGCTGCCCGCCGTCACCTGCACGGCACAGTCGAATTATCTCACCGGCCGATCACCGCGAGATCACGGCATCGTAGCCAATGGCTGGTTCAATCGCGAGTTAGCCGAGGTACACTTCTGGAAGCAGGCCAACCACTTAGTCCAGGCGCCAAAGATATGGGATCGCCTGCGCGCGGAACTGCCCGGCTTCACCTGTGCTCAGCTCTTCTGGTGGTTCAACATGTATTCCACGGCGGATTTCACGATCACGCCGCGCCCGATGTATCCCGCCGATGGCCGGAAGTTCTTCGACATTTACGCGTGGCCCTACGCGCTGCGCCAGGAGATCAAGCGCGACCTGGGCGAATTCCCGTTCTTCGGCTTCTGGGGACCGGCCGCCGGCGTGCAAACCCCGCAGGGTGCGCCCGACGCCACCACGCGCTGGATTGCCGAAGCCGCGAAGTGGGTCGAGCGCCGGCACGCCCCGACGCTCAATCTCGTCTATCTCCCGCACCTCGATTTCAACCTCCAGCGGCTCGGCCCCGGGCATCCGGAAATTCTCCGCGACCTAGCGCGCATTGACGCCATCGTCGGTGACCTGCTCGATTTCTTCGGGCGGCAAGGCGTCGAGGTGCTGGTGCTTTCCGAATACGGAATCTCCGCGGTGCGCCAGCCTGTGCATCTCAACCGCCTTTTCCGCGAACGCGGCTGGCTCACGGTGAAGGACGAGCTTGGCCTTGAATTGCTCGACACGGGCGCGAGCCGGGCGTTCGCCGTGGCGGATCACCAAGTCGCCCATATCTATGTCAACGACCGCACCCTGCTGGACGAAGTCCGCACGGCACTCGAAGGCACCCCCGGCGTCGCCGCAGTCTGGGATGCCGAGAGCAAACGCGCGGTTGGCTTGGATCACCCCCGCGCCGGCGACTTGGTGGCGGTGGCCGCGCCGGGGGCTTGGTTCACTTATTACTATTGGCTCGACGACCGTCGCGCGCCGGACTTCGCGCGCACCGTGGACATTCACCGCAAACCAGGCTATGACCCGGTAGAGTTGTTTCTCGACCCAGCGTTGCGCCTGCCCAAGGTGCGCATCGCCTGGCGCCTGCTCCAGAAACGTCTCGGTTTTCGGATGTTGATGGACGTCGTGCCTCTCGATGCGAATTTGGTGAAAGGTTCCCACGGCGCACTGCCCACCGTCCGTGCGGAGTACCCCATAATCATGGCGGAGCGTTCGGGTTTCTTCCGCTCGCCTGAGGTGGATTCCACTGCGGTCCATGATTTGTTGCGAGGCCTGGTTCTGGGCTAGAGAGGCCCAGCGACTCAGCCTCGCATCGCAGCTTGCGAAAAGGCCGTTGGGGATGAACAATCGCGTCCCACGACATGTGCCGCAGACCGGTTCAACTATGACAAACGCTCCAACGAATTTCGTTCCCGCCGTGCGCAAGCGCGTGGCGGAGGTGGTGGTCGGCCAGGATACGGTGGTCGAGCGCATGATGATTGCGCTGCTGACCGGCGGGCATCTGCTGTTGATCGGCGTGCCTGGCACCGCCAAGACCCTGCTCGTCAATGCCGTCGCCAAGGCGGTCGATCTCAAGTTCAGCCGGGTGCAGTTCACCATCGACATGCTGCCGTCGGACATTCTCGGCTCGGAGATTCTCGACCAAGCAACCGGGCAGTTCCACACCCGCAAAGGGCCGGCGTTCACCAATTTGCTGCTGGCCGACGAAATCAACCGCGCCGCGCCGAAGGTCCAAAGCGCCCTCCTCGAAGCCATGCAGGAACGCAAGGTAACCATCGGCAACACCAGCTACCCGCTGCCGGTGCCATTTCTGGTCATCGCAACGCAGAACCCGATTGAGCAAGCCGGCACTTTCGAATTGCCCGAAGCCCAGCTCGACCGTTTCATGCTGTGCCACCGGCTGACTTATCCCACGCCCGATCAGGAAGAGGAGGTGTTGCGACGGCAGCTCAAAATGGGCCTCAAGCGCACCGAGGGCGGCGCGATGCCGAAGACCGCCTTCGATATGATTTCCGGCGAACCGGTCTGCCATCTCGGTGCCCTCACGGCGGCGATGGAAACGGTCCAACAGGTGCATGTCAGCGAGGTGTTCATGAAACACTGTGTCGAGTTTGTCCGGCTGACGCGGACGCATCCGAATATCGAACTGGGCTGCTCGCCGCGCGCGGGCCTGGCGATCGTCCAGGCCGCCCGGGCGCGGGCCTTCGTGCTGGAGCGGGATTACGTCGTGCCGGAAGACCTGTTCGAGCTGGCGGAGGACGTGGTGTTACACCGCATCCGCCTGACCTATGAGGCTCTCGCCGAAGGCCAGAAGCCCGGCACCGTGCTCGAAGAGATTCTTAAGCGCCTCGGTTAAGTTCCCATGCGGCCGACAGCCCAATTGACACAGGACCCGCTGGATGCCCGGCAATTCGAGATTGTCGTGCGCCGGCTGGCCAATGCGCTCAGTTACGGTCAGGAAAGCTCGCCCTTTCTGGGGGCCGGCATTGAGTACGTCCAGTCGCGTCCTTACCAACCGGGCGACCCGGTGAAGTTCATGGACTGGCGAGTGACGGGCCGCACCGGGCGCTTTCATGTCAAGGAATACGAGGCACCCAAGCAGATGCCGGTCTATCTATTGCTGGACACCTCCGGCTCGATGTGTGTCACGTCCCAGCGCCGGAGCAAGTATGCCTGGGCCGTGCAACTCGCGGGTGGTCTCGCGCTGGCGGCGCTCGACCACATGAACCCCGTCGGCCTGATGACCGTCGGCGAACGCGATCTGCACCACACGCCAACGCTGGCGCGCAGTTCCATCCTGCAATGGATGCACCAACTCCGCCAACACCGCTTTGCCGAAGGCACCACTCTCGGCCAGCGTCTTCGTGAGTTGCTGCCCCGGCTGGAACAGCGCTGCCTCTTCATCGTGCTCAGCGACCTCCACGATCCCGATGCCATCCCGGCCATCAAGCTGATGGCGCATAACCACGACTGTGTCGTGCTGCATCTCGAAGACCCCGCCGAGAGCGGTCAGACGGGCGGGGGTATCTATCGCGCGATGGAGGCTGAAACCGGCCGCGAATTCGTCGCGCACGGCTTCAGCCGCTGGTTCGGCGACGACGAGGTCCACGCGCTGGCCCGTGCGGGGGTTGATTACTTGCGTCTCTGCACCGATAAGCCGGTGCTGCCATGCCTGCGGCACTTTTTCAAGTACCGCGGGGGGACTCGGAGGAGGGGAATGTGAGGTTCCAAGTCCGAAGTCCGAAGTCCGAAGTGCGTTATTCCGACGCGCACTTGGATTTCGGATTCCCTTCGGCCTTCGGCCTTTGCCTCCTCTTGCTCCTGTCTTGCCTTGCGCTAACACACCTCTCCGCCGCCACCTCTCCCACACCCGCCATCGGCATCGAGGGACGGCTCTCAGTGGCTCTGCCAAAAGCGGACTATCGCCCCAAGCCGCTGGACGACCGCACCGAACTTATTCTGCGCTTGGAAAGTGTCTCGACACTCACGAACAAGCAGCACCGGTACGACTTTTTCTACATGGGCCTGGAGCCGGGGACTTACAACCTGGCCGATTACCTGATCCGGCCCGACGGCAGCCGGCCCGACGAACTCAAGGACATTCAAATCGAGGTTCGCTCGATGTTACCCGAGAACCATGACGGCCAGCTTAATGCTTATGTGTCGCGACCCTTTCCTTGGATCGGCGGCTACCGCGTCTTGCTTGCGGTCATTGCGCTCCTATGGGTAGGGGGCATCGTCGCATTCGCGTATGCCTTCCGGAAGAAGCGCGTGATTGAAACGCCGCCCATAGTCATGCCGCAACCTTCGTTTGCCGAGCGGCTCTGTCCGCTGGTGGAGGCCGCAGCAGCAGGCAGACTTAGCGCCGACGGCAAGGCACAGTTGGAGCGGTTACTGATGGGTTACTGGCGGGAGAAACTAAGTTTGCCAGACCTGCGAATGGCGGAGGCGCTGGCCCGGTTAAAGGCCCACGCCCAGGCCGGCGACCTGCTGCGCGCGCTGGAACGCTGGCTGCACCGGCAGGGCGGAGTGCCCGTGTCGGAGGTAGCCGCGGTATTGGAGCCTTACCGCACCGTGCCCGAATGTGCGGCGAGCGTCGAAGGAGGCAAGGTATGAATGCGAACTTCGCCCCTCGGCTTTCGGCCTTCGGTCTTCTTTCGAACTTCGGACTTCGGATTTGCACCGCGCATGAGTTTTCACCACCCAATGTTACTTTGGTTGCTGGCCCTGCCGGTGGTGTTGAGCTTCTGGCAATGGGTGCGACGCGGCCATCCGGTCGTGCTGCCGTTCGATTATGGGACGCAGCGGGAAGGCCGGCGCTTGCGTGCGCTGGTGAACCTCGCTAACACGCTGCCCGCTCTTCTGCTGGCCGTCGCCGTACTGTTTCTGGCCGGGCCACGGCGGCCAGCTCCGCCGGAAAACGAGCGTATCCTCAACAACATCATTATCTGCCTCGATATGTCCGGGTCAATGTCCATGCGCTTCGGCAGCACCACGCGCTTCGATGCCGCGATGGCTTCGGCCCGCCAGTTTTGCGAATATCGCCGCGGGGATGCGTTTGGTCTCACGGTCTTCGGGGTCGAGTATCTGCACTGGTTTCCACCCACCAAGGAGCTTTCCGCGATTCGCAACGCGCTGCCTTTCGTCCAGCCCGCGCGCATGCTCCCCTGGTTTGGCGGCACCATGATTGCCAATGCCCTGGCCGGGTGCAAAGGGCGTCTCGTGCGCACCAAGGAAGGCGACCGCGCCATCATCCTCATCACGGACGGCGGCAGCGGCGACTTTGTCGGCGGACGCGACCGCCAGATCGCCCAGGAACTGGCGGCGGCGAAAATCCGCGTCTTCACCATCTTAGTCGGTAACGATGGGTTCGGCGTTGACGGCATCTACACCATTGCGGCGGGCACGGGCGGCAAGGTATTTGAAGCGGGAGATCCCGGGGCGCTGGCCGCGGTGTTCCGCGAAATTGACCAGATGCAGAAGGCTAAGTTCAAGCAAGTCACTTCCGACTGGGTGGACTATTACCGACCGCTCTCTCTGGCGGGAGCCGTCATCGCCGGGTTATGGGGACTTACGCTCTTCGGAGTGCGTTATACACCCTGGTAAGTCACATGGCTAACGAGCAACTCCTCGCAATGGCTGTCTTGGCTGCCGCAGTGACCGGCGGTCTGGCCGCGCTCGCGGAGTGGCTGCACGCCCGCCGTTGCCAGCGGCTAGCCCGGCTGGCTTTCGGGCCGGACAGCCGGCCGCGTGTCTGGACGAAGCTGGCGCCGCCAGTGCGGGTGCTGGCGCTGGCGGCGGCAGCCTGGGCGCTGGTGGTGCTGCTGGCCTTCGACGGCTCAAGCCGTTCGCGCGACCGCAATGTCGCCGCCACGCGCCACCTTATGACCTTATTGGATGTCTCCCCGAGCATGGAGTTGGCAGACGCCGGGGAAGGCGGCAACCAAACGCGCCGCGACCGTGCTGCGGGTGTGATCAAGTCCGTCGTGGATCGGGCCAATAGTGACCGGGTTAAGCTCACGATGGCCTGCTTCTATACGGATGCGATGCTGCTGGTCAAGGAGTGCGCGGATCGGGAGGTGGTCTGGAATTTCGCGGACAATCTGCCGCTGCACATCGCTTACAAACCCGGCAAGACCTCGCTGCTAAAGTCACTCAACACCGCCGGGGGTTTCATCAAAGACTTCCCCCGCAAATCGGTCACGTTCCTGGTGGTGACTGACGGTGACACGGTGCCCGGCACTGGCTTGAAACCGATGCCGTCCGCCGTGGCCAACGTGGTGATCGTGGGCGTCGGCAATCCCGGGCGCGGCACCTTCATTGATAGCCACCAATCCCGCCAGAACAACGCGGAACTTTCACAGCTTGCCCGCCGGCTCGGGGGACATTATCACGATGGCAACTCCAAACAGGTACCGGGTGAGTTACTGCGCCGGCTGACGGCTCCCGACGAAAACGCGGACAAGTCCCAGGTTAGCCTCCGGACGCTGGCGGTCATAGCTCTTGCCGCCAGTGCGGCGCTGCTGTGTCTCCTGCCGGTGATGCTCGAACTGTTCGGCAGCCGATGGAAACCTCTTTCGGCTGCGGCTGCGAGCGCGCCGGGTAAGATGGTTGGCTAGAGATTGGAGGCCGTATGACACGAGAAGTCCGAAGTGCGAAGTCCGAAGTGCGAAATCCAGGATGGGAATCGGTGCCCCCGGGCCTTGTTACTTCGGACTTCGGACTTCGGACTTCGGACTTACTCCCGGGGAGGCGCTTATGAAACGCTGGCTTCTCCTTCTCTGGCTCCTGTTGCCGCTGCCCGTGATTGTCTGGCACTACGGTGCGGGACAGAAATGGCTCGCACGCGACCAGGCCCACGGACTGATCCGGCGTGGCTGGGAGGCCGAATCTCGCCGCGACTGGGCCGAGTCAGAGAGTCTCTTCCACGCCGCCGCGGGACTTATTGGCAACACCGACCCGCGTGTAAGGGGCCAGTTGGACTTGGGCCTGGTGCGCGCCCGTTACCGGCAGGGCGGGGCGGTGGATGCGATTGACGGCATTGACCGGTTATTGACCGACCCCGGTTTTCCCAATCAGCCAGTTGACTTGCAGCGCGAGGCGCGCGAGCTGGCTGGCCGCATTCATTACCATGCCGCCTGGGTCATGCGCCTGGAAGGCGCCCGGCGCGAACTCTGGCTGGAGGAAGCCGAACTGGCCCGCCAGAACTTCCGGCTGCTCACCGAGACGACCCGGACGGCCGGACAAACTACCTATTCAGAGTTACAACAGACCAACCTCGAAACGGCCGTCCGCCTCCAACGAATGAGCCTGACTGAGTTGATGGGCCGCCGGCTGCCCGAGGAAGGGCAGGCCATGTCAGGCCAGGGGCTTTCCGAACAGATGGCCAAACGCCGCGGCCAGCGCGGGCAGGGCAAACAGCCCGGCATCGGCGAAAACGAAGATGGCCCGCCTGCCCCTGGGGCTGGAACCATGCGCTTCCCCGGAGGACCGGGGTCTTGACCTTGATTGAGTTATCCCCATGTATTCTAAGTTTATGAACCTATCGCGTTTGAAGTTACGGTTGCTTTTCGCCACGGCCTTGAGCGTTCTCCTCCCGGCTGGGGCACAGAACACGACCGGCGTCTCTTCCAACTCCACGGCGCCCGTCGTAGCCGTCCAACAGACCACCAATGCTCCCGCCGGCGGAACGGTGGTTGCGCCGACTGCCCTTGTCCCGGCCACACCAACTGTGCCGGCGGTACCGGCGTCAACGCTTAGTAGCAGCATATCTACCGAGGACCCCAAGGAACGCGCCGCCCTGCGCCGGGAGAGCGAAACGGACGACGCAACTGTCTCCGCCCAACCGGTCGAGCTGCCCCAAGACCTCGCCAGTGCGATTTCGCTACTAAGCTTCGACCGCACGCCCAAGTCGCTTTATGAGGTCGTCCGTGTGCAGCAGTCAGGGGGCAAGCTTTCTGAAACTGACCGGTTCCGGCTCGCGGTGCTGCTCGGGGATTGGGCCGCGGTGGGGAAGGCCTTGCAGGGACTCCCGGCGACCGACGCCCAGCAGGCCTATACGCGCCTGCTTCAGACGCTGGCCTCGAATTCCCAGTCAGCGGCGCAGTTCTATCAACCTACCATCGCTTCACGCAACCCTCAGCCCGGCATGGAACCGGAGGAAGTCTCTCCGCCCCAGCCCGCGAAAGGCGCGCGGGAAAAGCGCGGCCTGCTGCTCAGCGATGACTTTTATGCGGTCCTCGACGCCGCGCCGGCTGACCTCACCGCCACACATTTGCCCAGTCTCTCAGCCCTGATCAAAGTCGCGATTGGTCCGGGAGATAAACCGACCTTCCTGACCCGCCTCCAGAAGGGACTTAAAGGCTACGGCGGCTCAACTCCGTCCGGCTGCAAACTGGCGGCTCAACTGCTCTCGTCTGTTGGCTGGATGAGCGACTCAGCCCCTTACCTTCCACTCAAGCGTGAGGAGTGGGATAACGCAGACACGATAACTCTGGTCCTGGCGATGGAGTATTTCACGCAGACCGGCATCGAGCAGCGCGACGAGCGCCAACTCAAACGCGCCGCCGAACTGTGCGCCTTTATGATGCAAACCAGCCGTTTTGCCGCCAATGACAGCGGTCTCTTCCGCCAGGCCACCGACCGGTTTGTCAAACTGCTCCCCGCGCTTGAAGCCGGCGAGGCGGAGCAACTTATCCGTGAGAACTTTCTCACCCAGCCGGCTATTCTGGTGGATCTGATGCTCGCGCTGGGCGAATCGGGCCAGCAGGCCCAACGCGGCAGTGACCCCAACCTCCGTGGCCAGAGCCTGGCGATGCAAAACATCGTGCTCCGGGTTCTGGCCAGCCGCAAGAGCGCCCTCCCGGAAGCGGTGAACGTGTTGGTCATGAATTGGCTCACCGAAGCGGAGACCACTTACCGGTCGGGGCTTCCAGCCACGCCCAATCCCGACGAATTCAACAACCCGTTTGTCTATCTCCCGCCGAGTTACTACCAGAAGCGCCGCGAGACAAAAGGCGTTCTCACTGCGGACGTGATTCTCGCGCAGGCACCGCCGCCGGCGCTGGTGCGGCGCCTCAACCAGGGCCTGGCCCAGCGGGTCAGCCTGACACTGCTCAAGGTCAATCTCTTGAACCCCAAGGAACCGGTGACGCTGGATACACTGGCGGCTTACCTGAAAGAACATCCAAGCCAGGAAAAGGAGTTGTGCCAGGACTATCTCGCCGCCTGGGTCAAGAAACGGAGCGTGCCGCCCGAAGACCCTAACATCGTTCGGATGCGCAACATGGGTTATATGATCTCCCGTCCGCAGCAATCGGCTGGGGGCATCCCGTTGACCCGGCTCCGCCAGAACCTGAATATCACCGAGTTCAAGAACCTCCTGACCTCACTCCGGGCACTGTCTCCCGAACCAATCGATGCCTCGGCGGTTGTCCAGGGATTCATGGCGATTCACAGCGGCGCGGAAGTCTATCGGCCCGAGGACATTGAAACCATTTTCGGACCCGCCGATAAGATGGATCGCTCGGAGTTGATGCTCCTGGTGACCGGCATGAGAACCAAGCTGCGCGAACAGTGGCAGGATTCAAAGACGCAGCAGGCCGCCGGCACCAACCGTTCCGAGCAGGAAACCAAGGACGAAGTCTCGCGCGGCTATCGTACCGCCCTGGACCTCGTCCGGCGCGGTTTGCGGCCCGAGGATGCCGACTGGAAGCAGTTCATTGTCCGCGGCCAGTTATTCTTTGATGCCGCCGAATACGAGTTTGCCCGCCAGATCAAGCTCACCGAGTATGTCAGTCTGCGGGACGAAGCTTTCTCCAGTTACCGCAAGGCGGCCGAAATCTACGCCGCCAAAGTCCCGGAAATGGCCCGCGGGCAATGGACCCTCGAACCTTATCAAATGTGGTTCTTTGTTATGCTGGGTGCCAGTGACCTGTCCCAGCTCACCCGCACGGCGGCCCGCTCCGACCCGGGCCTGAAGCAGATCGGCGACGCGATGCGCGCACTGCCCGGCGAAGCCGCCGAAGGGCACCTGCAAAAGTTCGGCCTCATGCTGGGCGAGCTGCTGCCCCAGGTGCCCGCCAATATGCGCCAGAAGTTTCTCCACTCCGGGAAAGAGGTGGTCGGAGAGAGCCATCCCAGCGCCAAAGCGGCCCTCGAGGCACTTGGTAACTACCAGGAACTCCTCGATGAAGCGCAGTTACATGTCACCCTCGATGGCTCGTCCCGGGTCGGTCATGCCGAGCCGTTCGGTCTCTTCCTTGGCCTCCAACACACCCGGCAGCTCGCTCGCGAAAGCGGCGGCTTCTCCAAGTATCTCCAGAACGCTACCCAACAGAAGAACCCTTACATGATGGGAATGCCCGCCAATCAAAAAGCCAACTACCGCGACGACCTTACGAAAAACATCCATGCGGCGCTTGATGAGACTTTCGAGATTGCCTCGATTACTTTCCAGGACGCCGAAGCCAGGTCAGTGGACCTGCCGCGCGAAGGCTGGCAAGAAACCCCCCTGGCTTATGTGCTGCTGCGCGCCAAGGAGGCGGCGGTGGATCGCATCCCCTCGATTCAGCTCGACATGGATTTCAGCGACACCTCGGGTCAGGTTATCTTGCCGGTGCTTTCGCAGGTCGAATCCATCAACGCCACCGACTCCGAAGCCCCGCTGCGCCCGTGCGACGACCTCGGCTTGACCTTCACGATGGATGAACGCGAATGGAACCAGGGGCGCGTCGTGGTCGAAGTCACCGCCAAGGGCAAGGGTGTCATCCCTTCCCACACGCGTCTGTTTGACTATGTCCAGAAAGGGTTTGACGCGCAGGTGGCAGATAACGGTCTCTCCATCACTGAGCTGGTCAACGACGGCAAGACTCAGCAGGCCCAGGCCGACCGGAACTGGCAGTTCGCCTTCCAGCGCAACAAGGATCTCCGGGGCGACGCCACCCTGCATTTCCCCGCGCTTAAACCCGGCATCAAAGCCGCCTGCGCCGAATATAAGCACTATCAGGACGCCGACCTGGTTACGGTGGAGCCAAGACAGGCGCTCGCGGGTGTCCGTCTGTCGGGGCGCGTCAGCAGTCTCCTGCGGAACCTGCTGATCGTGCTGGTGCTTGCCGCGTTGGGCATTGCCGCCTGGTGGTTTCTCCGCGCCCGTAATCGCCAGTCACACCTTGCCGAAACGGCGCTGCAATTGCCCGCGCAGGTTACGCCTTTCACCGTCGCCGCCTTCCTGCGCCGCCTCCAACGCGAGTCTGGCTCCCAACTCGGCGACGGCGACCGCCAGGCGCTGACGCTCCAGATTCGGGAGATAGAATCGGCCTTCTTCAGCGGAACCACCCCGGCCGGCAGCACCCCCGACCTGCTTGCAATCGCCCGCAAATGGTTGCAAGCTCTGAGTTGACACAGCCTTACTTCACTAACTATGAAAAAGACCATCCTGCCCCTCGCGTTACTCGGTGTGCTAACTCTGGGCACCGGCCTCACGGCCGCGGAGTTAGGCGACCCTGCCGCTCCGCTTGAAATTGATGAGTGGGTCAAGGGCGACGCCGTGGATCTCGCCGCCGTCAAGGGTCAGAAGGTGGTCGTGGTCGAGTTTTGGGCCACCTGGTGCGGCCCCTGCCGCCAGAGCATCCCCCATTTGACTGACATGCAGAGAGCCTTCCGGGATCGCGGCGTCATCTTCGTCGGCGTCAGTGACGAGACTGCGGCGAAGGTGAAGCCCTTCGTGGATGGCATGGGGGAAAAGATGGATTACACCGTCGCGGTTGACCGGAATGGAAAGACCACCGCCGGCTATCTGGGTGCTTACGGCATCAATGGCATTCCGCACGCCTTCATCGTGGACCAGCAGGGGCGCGTGGCCTGGCACGGCCATCCCATGGACGGGTTGGACAAAGCGCTCACAAAGATCGCCACGGTCGCCACCCCGGCCCAAACCGCCGCGGATCAGAAACGCAGCGAGGCTCAGCGGAAACTGCGCGAATACACGGAGTTGGCCGCCGCCGGGAGCGAGCCGGACAAGTTCGCCCCTCTGGGCCGGCAGCTCCTGGCGCTGGAGGCGGAACTTGGCGGGATCGAACCGGGCCGCAAGCTCGACCTTGCTGAGTTGCGCCGGGCGGCCCGTTTCCAGGCTCTAATGCGCGATTATCAACGCGCCGTCGCCGCCGGCAAAAGCGAAACGGAATTGCTCAAACTCGAACAACAGGCGGCCCCGCTCGCGCCCGCTAGCTTTAAGATTTCCGAGTTCGGCAGGCAGTTTCAACTCCAGCGCCTCTTTCAGGATTACTACCGCTCCCTGACCGGCAAAGGTGATAACTCAAACACCGCCGAGCTGGCCCGCAAGCTCGAACTCGTCGAATCCAAGGACCTCGAACTCCAGAATGAGATTGCCTGGACGCTGCTTACCGACGAGAAAATTAAGACTCGAAACCCCAAGCTCGCCCTGAAGTTTGCACAGGCCGCTTTCCAGCTCTCCGGCGGCAATGACCCGGGGGCCCTCGATACTTATGCCCGCGCCCTATTCGAGACCGGCAACCCGGCGGAAGCCATCAAGCAGCAGCAGCGGGCCATCGAACTCACCGAGGATAAGGGCAAGCAGGCCGAGTTGGGAGAGACATTGAAAAGGTATCAGCGGGACACCTCCACGGCTAAACCGCGTAACTAGAGCCTGTCCCCAAAGTGGCTGTTTCCAGGAACTAGGCATTGCGACAGGCCGCCGCGGGTCAGATTGGTGGAAACACTAGGGGGAATCACCCCGAGATAGGTGCCCTCGGCCTTTGGTCTCAGGTTGTAAAGACACTTCCTTCCCGCTGAGTATCTTCCGTGGCTGGACGCGGCGCGCTACGCCGCTTCTTGTAAGGGGACGGCCAGCGGCTTAGTCGGTCGCGGGGTCCGTGGCTGGGCCTGTTTTTTAGTCTTCTTCAGTCGCGCCAGCAGCCATAAGTTATGCGTCAAGCCCACACACGCCAGCGCCAGTTCCCGATGGTCAAATCCCTTGGCCCGCAGCGGTCGCCCTAGGAAGCCTTGCTTGAGGATGCTGGTCCGCGCTTCCGTCTGCGCCCGGCGGCGCTGTAACCGCGCAAACTTCTTCCCTTGCAGTTTCTTACTCAGTTCGGCCGGCGAACGCGGGAACAGTCCGTCAAAGATACCCGCCGCCGCCAGGGTCCGACGGTTGGCCGCGCTGACGAAGGTGCGGCCCGGAAGCTTGGTCTTCTTTATCACGTCCAAAGGCACGTTCGATAAGTTGGACGGCGCCCTCAGCGAATACGTCTCCCAACACGCCGACTTGGTTGGCGCGATCCGTTTGCCCAACGACGCCTTCAAGAAGAACGCCAACACCGAGGTCACGACGGACATCGTCATCCTCCGCAAGCGTCTCCCTGGAGAGTTGCCCAACAGGCAGGCATGGAAGGAAACCACCGAGCTCACCAACTCACAGGGCGAGACGATCCCGATCAATGAATACTTCGCCGCGCATCCGGAATGATGCTCGGCGAAATGCGCCTCGAAGGCCGCATGTATGGCCGCGGCGAACCGACATTGGTAGGCCACGGCGTGCCCCTCGTCGAGCGCCTGGCCGAGGCGATTGCCCTGCTGCCGCGCGATGTCTTCCGTCCCCAGCGCACCGCCGTCAACCGTCCGACGCGGGCACAGACCTTTCCCGCCCCGGACCACATCAAACCCAATGCCTACACACTCGCCAACGACCGCCTCGGCATTCGCGAAGACGACCACATTCGGATTTTGGAAGACTTGCCGCTGCCTCGGGCGCAACGCATGCGCGGTCTGATCCGGGTGCGCGATGCCGTGCGGCGTTGTCTGTGCTCACAAGTCGAAGCGGCGGAAGAAAGCGAAGTGGAAGCCGCGCGCGTGCAACTCAATCAAACCTACGACCGCTTCGTCGCCAAGCAGGGTCCAATCTCGGAACGCGCCAACACGGCGGCCTTCCGGGGCGACCCTGACTTGCCACTCCTCTTATCGCTGGAGCAATACGACCCAGAGATCCGGCGCGCCACCAAGGCCGCCATCTTTCGTGAGCGCACCATTCAGAAGCAGCGGCCTATACCCCAAGTCAACACCCCACAGGAGGCGCTACTCGTCACCCTGAACGAACGCGGTTGCGTGGACTTAGATTTCCTGGCCGGCCTGCTCCATCGCCCGCCGTCCGAACTCCTCCCCGACCTCCAAGGCGCCATCTTTCTCAACCCCCAAACCCAGCGCTGGGAGACCGAAGACGAATACCTCTCTGGCAATGTGCGCGCCAAGCTGACAGTGGCCGAAGCGGCGGCCCAGGCCGAGGAACAGTTCCAAGGGAATGTTGCCGCCTTGCGCCAGGTGCAGCCGGCCGACTTGAACGCGACGGAGATTGATGCGCGGTTGGGGAGCACCTGGATTACGACTGCGGACCTCCAGCACTTCGCCACTGAAGTGCTCGGCGAGGAAGGCATCACGGTCAGTCACGCGCCGCAATTGGGACTGTGGGTCGTGCGCGGCGACTATGGCGTGCGCTTCAGTGTGGCCAACACCACCGAGTGGGGCACCGACCGGCGCAGCGCCCTGGAGTTGATTGAGGATGCCCTTAGCCTTCGCCTCCCGAGCGTCTATGACCATGATCCCGATAAGGATCGCGAAGTGATCAACGCCTCGGCTACCGAAGCCGCCCGCGACAAGCAGGAGAAGCTTAAGGAGCGACCCAACGCCGCGCGCGCGGGCACGCCGGGCTTCTTCAACTCGATGACCACCAGCGGCAGTCCGTTGACGAAGCCGACCTGGGGGAAGTCCGAAGTGCGAAGTCCGAATTACGAAGTTTAGTCAGTTCGACAATCGAAACTCGTCATTCGGCATTTCCCCCGCACGCCGGTGACGCTAAACTGGCTGGCCAGCAGGAAATCATTGTCTGCCGGCTGCTCCCCATCCCTCAACCTGCCGCCGCGTAAGTGCCTATGTCGCGTTCTGGATAACTCTCGAAGATGTGCTCGAAAAGAGCGGAGCATTTTTGCTGGTAGAGGGCTTTGTCGTAGGCGCGGGGCAGGCCGTCTTCGAGCACGTCTTCAATGGTGAGTTTGATCTGTGACAGGGCTGCGTACTTCTGCCGGTAGTTGATCACGAGTAACGCTTTGATGCGATCCAGCAGTAACTTGGCCACCTTCTTTACCTCGGCCCGCTCTTCGGTGCTCAACTCGGGTGCCGGGCGCGTGAGGATGTCGAAGATGACCAACTCTTCCTCGGTCATGTTTTCTCGGACGTGGCGTTGCTGTTCCTCTGACAGGTTGCGGCTCAACTTTACCAACTCCTCGAGCAGTTCCTCGATGTTGCGGCTGCCGTTGTTGTAACTCTCAATCAATTCCTCGAACTTCCCCGCGAAATCGGCGCGGGTCTTGTTCAGGCGGATCAGCTTATCCAGTTGGGCGCGGATGGCGGCCTTGATGACTTCGAGGTCGGTGTTCTTGTGCTTGGATTCCTTGAACCGACTGCGCAACGCCTCGAAATCAATCTTCGACAGGTCCATCACCGGCGCGGGCTTGGCGGGCATGTCCACCCCCGGGATCGAAGCATCGAGCAGTTTGCCGAGGTCACCCATGACTTCGGTGATGTCCGCCGGGTTGGGATTCGGCTTGGTGCGGATGAGCTTTAGGCATCGCTG
Organism: uncultured Verrucomicrobiota bacterium; assembly: GCA_903847485.1. Taxonomy (GTDB): domain Bacteria; phylum Verrucomicrobiota; class Verrucomicrobiia; order Limisphaerales; family JAJXZI01; genus CAINDV01. The sequence continues at coordinate 2,596 of CAINDV010000481.1, read as the reverse complement.
TCCGATCCCATTTGCTTTTCAAAAGACTGACGCACCAAGCCCATGACGTAGGGCAACCCATCCAGCGATGAGAGGCCGACTGCGACATCGCCATTGCCCGCGTGGCCAACGTTGGTAACATTCCTACAGAGACTTTTTGGATCATTGATTTCGGCAAAGGTCATGTTGAATGAAAGAAGCAGCCGCTTGGCCTGTGGCTCAACATCCACGAAATTAGTCTCAACTTTGAAGGCGACATACTTTTTGAGAAACTCCTCAGTCACACAGGGGTCGAGCGCGAGCACTTCCTTGCGGAATGCCTCGAACACCTCTTTCAGTGCTCCAGCGACCAGGTGAGGATGATCGGTGATGGTGTAGCCCGATGGTGATGGTGCCGGTGCGGGCTTATAGGCGGCCAACACATCGGCTGCCAGCTTCGGGGCGATCCAGACCTCGAGCGCCATGCCGGCTAGCTTGTCCGCACGCGCTTTGATGCTGTCCTCGTTCCAATGGTCGAGTTGACCGATTCCCTGATTGAGTTTGAGCGGACTTTCTTTCAAACCGCCGGGCTGCTTGTCACGTTTCTCGGTGAAGGTACGGTCGCTGTATTCCGAGTTATAGCCGGTGAGTGTGAGATTGCCGAGGGTGTGCAGCCACGTTCGCTGAATCCGCTCCCACTCCGCGCCCAGCGCCAGCTTCCAAGCGGCGGAGAGATTCTCGTTCTGCGGCAGGATGTGCTCAATGGTGTATTCATCCACCGGGACGCGTTCCTTGCGTCCGTGATTTTCCAGTCGGCGGAGCCAGTAGCTGCGACGCGGGAAATTGTAGAGGTTGCGAATTTGCAGGTCGCGGCGGAACTCATCGTCGGTTGGAAAGCGGCGATAGGAAGGCAGCCCAAGCAGGAGCGCCTGAATGCTCTCAAGGTAGCGATCTTTCCTGAGCACCTTTGTAAAGGTGGCGAAAGTCTTGTTCAGGGAGTTAGTCGGGATGTCGCAGATGGAGCGGCGAAAAACGTAGGCTTCGACTAGACGACCTGCGGCGACAAAGTCCGCACCGGATAGTCCTCCAGTGTCATAGTCGTGGTACAGCTCCAACAGGAATGGATAGGCCACATCTACTTTCAGTTCGCGTAGGTCGTGGAAGACCAGCCTTAGTTCCGCGTCAGACTCCGCACCCAGTGCCATCGCACAGAAGTAGCGGGCAAAGGCGCGGATGTCGGCCACCAGCGCCTCCACCCCAGCCTGCGCAACCTTGGTTGAGCGAGCATAGGCTTTGAACGCTTCATACACCTCGCGCACGTTGGGGATATCGCCAGTCTTCACCGTCAGGTAGTGGCGCATGAAGCTGTCAAAGTGCGTGCCGTAGGCGTCTTGCCCGAAGTCCACTTCCATCGGCCGCCAGAAATTCGCATAGAGATGGGTCTGTAGTTTTGGCTCCAGCCCCATCAGGATGAAGTTACGGATCAGGTCGGCTTGACTCAACTCACGGCCAGTCGAGTTCATACTCTCGAAGATGAGTTGCGGGTTGTCTTGGTCGCGGTTGAGCGCGATGTCCACGACGACCAATTTCGCCAATCCCTGGCACAGCGAAACCAGATCGCCTTTGCAGGCAGCAATCCATGACTTGAAAAGCGCAAAGTTCTCGGTGACGCGCAGGGAGGGTTCCTTTGGCTGTTCACTCTCACCGACGATTGCAATGAGCGAGGCTTTGTCGGTCTGCGAGAGGAGCAATTTGTAATGTCGCTCCCCCTCTTCCTCCGGGTTAAGCAGGTAGTAATTGCGAAGTTTGCGCGGCGAAAAGCCGTCCACTGGCTCGCGATCCGCCTCCTCGTGTTTGTCCAGTGTCCGAGCTAGTGCGGCGAGGAGCAGTGTCAACGTGGTGAGGCGTTGCTGACCGTCAATCACCAACATGGGCGATTGGATCGTCAGGTTAGAAAGACCCTTTTCGATGTAAACTATCGCACCGACAAAATGGGCAGACACGTCTTGGTTCGCGCCGGTTCGCAGGATGTCATCCCACAACTGTCGGCACTCCCTCTCGGTCCACGAGTAGGTGCGTTGGTAGATCGGAATAACGAATTGCGGCGATTTCTTGAGAAATTCAAGGAGCTTGGCTTCGGTGGCTTTCATAGGGACGTTTCCGGATCAGAGATTCAGGTGGCTGCGGTAAATTGTGCTGCGATGATGGCTTTGCGATTCTCGTCGTCTTCGGACTGGTCGGAGGACAGGGTGAAGTCCGGATGACAAATTTCTAAGCAAAGGGGTCCTTTGCGGGCTACCACCAGTGCGGTTGGGTGGCGTTTTTATGGATGTCATCACCCGTGCTATGCGGGGAGAGTAGTTGTACGAAGCGGGAGCGAACAGTGTGAAATTCTCCACCAGATCGAGCAGTCGGGTCTTGTCGCACGTCCCGCGCAACATCACCTCCAGCGACACCCGGCGCGGCTCGTCCTCGTGCGCAATGCGCCTCCACTCAAAGAACCGTTCCCAATCCGCCGTGAGCGAGCCGACGCGGCTGTCCGTGCCGTTTGAGGCGATGAGCAGCGCGTTGAACCAAAAGAGCTGCGGAATCTCCGCCTTGTAGTGCGTCAGGTTCTCGTCGAACGCCGCGCGGGCGG
>CAINDV010000480.1 GCA_903847485.1 uncultured Verrucomicrobiota bacterium | reverse complement strand
TGCTCTCGGCGGGCGAGACGGATAACGCAGTGGACTTCGGGTTCATTGATCCCGGCGTGGGCAATCTGGTCTGGGCGGACCTGAACCATAACGGGCGGGTGGATCCGGACGAGCCGGGCATCTCCAATGTCGTGGTACAACTCTATGGCACGAATGGGGCTTACGGCACAAACTTCATGTTGTTGTTGGAAACCACTACGGACACTAGCGGCTACTACCTGTTCCAGGCATTGGCGCCCGATAGTTACTATGTGAAGCTGCCCGCGACGAACTTCGCGGTCGGCGGCGCGCTGGAGCATTACTGGCTGACATCGCCGTCGGTGACGACCAATGACCAGGTGGATGATGACAACAACGGCAGCCAAGCGATGCTCAACGGCGATGTGATCAGTCCGCTCTTTATCTTAAGGTCAGGGCATGGACCGCTTGATACCACCACGGAAACGGGCCGCGGCAACGAGTTGGATAACGGAGCGGACGAGGATGGCGATATGTCTGTGGACTTTGGCTTTGTTCCCGCCAGCAACAACCTGGGGGCTATCGGCGATCGCACCTGGCTCGACCTTAACGTTAATGGCGTGCAAGACCCGAACGAGCCGGGCTTGCCCAATGTAGCCGTGAAGCTTTACCAGGTCACGGTCGAGGGGAACACATTGCTGGCCACCACTAACACCGCCGCCAACGGCGCGTACCTATTCACTAACCTGCCGCCGGCTAACTACTTCGTTGAGTTTGCGCGCCCGGCGGGTTACACCAACAGCCCCACCGGCGGGACGAACAATCCGGCGCTCGATAGCGACGCCGATCCTGTCACCAGGCGCACGGTTACCTTTGCGCTGGGTTTGGGCGCGACGGACCTGACCTGTGACGCCGGCTTTATCTCGCTCAATCCGACGGCAGCGGAGTTGGGTTGGCTGGGCGCTTGGGCGGAGCGTGGCGAAGTCTGGGTTACTTGGCAGACTTACAGCGAGCCGGGCCTGCTGGGCTTTGATGTCTGGCGTTCGACTGGGACTGAGGACGAGACACTGGTTTCGCTTTTCCCGGTTGATGCAGATGGGCGGGCCACTGGCCACCGATACACTATCCCGGATGTCTCGGCGTCGTTGCCGGGTCGCTACACTTATCGGCTCGTGGGTTACTACGACGATGGCACCATGCCGACCTTGGAGCGCGTGACGGTCTCCCTGGCGGCCGACACCACGGCGGACACGGTGCGCCTGCTGCCGTTGGAGATCGGACTTGACGGGGTACGGGTTCGGTGGACCGGTGGCATGCCGCCCTACGTGTTGGAGCGTAGCGATGTGGTGGGGGACGGCGCGGTGTGGCGGGCGATTGGTTTGGCGCAGGCGGGCGAGACCGAAGCGCTCACGCCGGTGACGGGCGAGGCTGGTTTCTTCCGGGTCAATGGTAGTTCGAAATAGCTTTACTTCGCGAACTCTGTTTCTTAGCTTCGCTGTCATCTTTATGAAACGCAATCACCTACTTGGGCTGGTACTGTCCGGCCTTTGTCTCGTCGCCACGGTCGGAAGTATTCAGGCGGGTTTGTTCACCGGCAGCTTTGACCCAGCCAACTGGGAGTTGGACGCGGCGCGCAGTAGTAATCCCGGCACCTACGCCTTCACCGGCTCAGGCGGCCCCGATACTCTGCAAATCACCGGGGCGGCGGCGGGTCTTTCGGAAACCTATGTGGTGCTCCAAGCGCCCTACAGTTCCGCGCCCACTTTGTTACACTTCGCCTGGTCGGTGGCGAATAACGGCAACGTCAACACCCCGCAGACCTACTACCTGGTGGACGGAACGGCCACTGAGATACAGAATCCGGGCGCGCTGACTGTGGAACTGCCTGCGTACACGGAATTTGGGTTCGCGTTGGGCGCGGAAACGGTGGTCGGCAAGACCCCGGCGGTGTTCGCGATCACCGAATGGAATGCGGTGGCGGTGCCGGAGGCTGGTACGTGGCTAACCGGCTTGCTGGGACTGGGGGGCGCGCTGTTTGAGGTGGTCCGCCGGCAGCGGCGCAGGGCGACGGCGGCCTGAGTAGCAGATGGCTTTTCACGAAGTAACAGCTTGGTTTTGGGGCCGGGGTTGGTATTTTTACATGTTGTCCAGCGGATTCATCTACTCCTGTAGTTGGAAGCCAAAGCCAGGAAGACACTTCCAGGAGTCTTATCCCCGTGGCAGCATCTCGGTGGAGCGTCGCGCTAGGAAGTCGCGAGAGAAGCGTTTGGCCGTCGGCCGACGTACCGCTACACCGAGGTTGTTGGGTGGTGGCACGGCTGCCCGAGCTGAGGAACTGGTCACGGCCGACTGTCACTTGTCCCGAATATGTGTTAGATTCCGCCCCATGTTCAAATACACTTTCATACTTAGCCTTCTGCTCACGGCGACGCCTTGGCGGGGTTGCGCGGAAGGGCCAGCCGCAGTGGCCGCTCCCGCAGTGGCCAGCCTCCAGGCCTTTCGTTGTTCTACTGGCGCCACGGTGGTCTGGCGCACGACGGAGGAGCGCGGGTTGCTGGGGTTTGAACTATGGCGGGAGACTGCGCCCGGTGGTTGGCAGCGCGTGAACGCCGAGCCGCTATCGGCCGTCGGGGACTTTCTGGGACACACTTATCAACTGGATGCTCCCGGCGCGGCGGCGACGCTCCGCGTTAAGCTCGTGCTGGTGGACGATGACCTGCGTCGGCGCGTCCTGGAGCCAGTCACGCTCGCTGTAACGGCGGCCCTGGCGCCTGTCCTCGCGGTCGCACCGGTGGCACTACCCCTGGTTACTTCAAACCTGGCCGGGACGGGCGGTGGGCAGGGTTATCTCGAATCCGGCGCGGTCCCGCAAATCAAGATCACCACGCAAGCGGCGGGCCTTCACCGCCTCACCGCCGCCGCGCTGGCCCCGTTACTGGGGGTTACTCCCGAAGCGGTAAGTGGGTGCATCGTGCAAGGTGAGTTAGCCTTGCACCATCGCGGCCAACCTATCGGCTGGCTGCCGGGGACCAACGGGAATGAACTATTTTTCCACGCCGACGCGCTGCGCAATAACTACACCCAGCAGAACGTTTACTGGCTTACAGCCGGCCCGAGCTTACGCTTGGCTACAGTGGACGGCGGGGCGCCGGCGGCGGCGAGTAACGGCTGGCACACGGCGTCGTTGGCGATGGCGCAGGATGTTTACTGTCGCTACGAACTAGGCACGCATCCAGACTCTAACTATTGGTTCTGGGCGATTCTGAAGGGCGGCAGCGCACTTAGCGGCAAGCTGGATAGCTCGTTTGCCTTGGATGTGCTTGGCCCAACCAATCTTACGGCCCGACTTACTGTCCGCGTGCAGGGCGCCACTGCTACGAATCATACTCTTGTCTGCGCGGTGAACGGCACGACGAACGCCGCCTGGTCGGGTGCCTGGTCTGGCAAGGTGCCCGCCGCCTTTACGTTTGAAGTGCCGGCGGCGCTGCTGCGCGCCGGTAGTAATACCCTTCGTTTCACTGCGCTGGGCACCTTTTCCACACAGTGGTGGCTGGATGGCTGGCAGCTCGAATACCCGCGCCCGTTCGCCGCAGTGGAGGGTCGGATACTCTGCGGGGCGAATTCCAACGCAGTTATTACTCTTAGTGGCTTTACCAACGCCGCGCTCACACTCCTTGAAGTAACTGACCCTTTAACTCCGCTCTTAGTTACCAACCTCAACCTTGAGTCGGTGGGGGGGCGGTGGCAGGCCAGTTACCGCCCGTCCGCGCCTACGGCCCGCTATGCCGCCTGCCAGTCCGGGGCGGCGCTTGACGTGGTTGCTTTGGAGGCCGTCTGGCCGACGGGGTTAGCCGAGCCGACTAATCGCGCCGCCTGTATCCTCATAGCCCCGCCCGCGCTACTGGCGGCGGCGCAACCGCTGGCCGATTACCGCAACCGCCAGGGCTTGGAGACTAAACTGATTTCACTGGAAACGGTTTACAACGAGTTCAACTATGGTCTGCGCGAGCCGGAAGCGATCCGGACCTTGCTCACTTACGCCTGGAGTCATTGGTTGGTAAGGCCCGCCTACACTCTACTTATCGGCAATGGCACTTATGACTATCGGAACTTGCGCGGGCTGGGAGATAACCTCGTGCCGCCACTCATGGTGCCGACGCTCTTTGGCCTCGCCGCCTCGGACAGTAACTACGGCGACGTAGCTCCCGCGCCGGGGCCGGAGATCGCCGTGGGCCGACTGCCGGTGGTCAATGCGGGGCAACTCGGCCGCTGGCTAACTAAGATACAAGCGTACGAGGCACCGCTGCCGCAGACGGTGGGCGACGCGCTCTTGATGGCGGACATTCCCGGTGACGCCGGGGATTTCGTGGCGGACATCCAGGAGGTGCAGTCCACGCTGGGAAGCGCCTACACCCAGCGAGTTATCCTGCCGGGCGACACCGGCAATAACACCGCCCTTATGCGCTCGCTACTGTTGTCGAATCTTAACTTGGGCGCGGACCTCTTCTGTTACCTTGGCCACGGCGCGGACGACCGCCTCGGCAACGCGGGCTATCTCACCAGCGCCGACGTGCCGGCGCTGACGAACGCGTCGCACTTGCCGCTGGTTTCCGCGATGACTTGCCTTGTGGGATTCTTTGCCGAACCCGGTTACAACTGCCTGGCGGAGACGCTGGTGCTGACGAACACCGGGGGCATTGCGGTGCTGTCCGCCTCCGGTTTGTCGCTCAACCACGAAGCTACCGAACTAAATCTGGCGTTCCTGACGGCGCTTATCTCCGGCCGCCCGGGGCGGCTGGGTGACTTCGTGCGGCAGGCGATGGTGGACTACGACCAGAAGCCTCGGTTCACGCCCGCTAGTATGTATGGCATTCTTGGCGACCCAGCGCTGCTCTACCGCGCCGCGCCGCGCCCGCCGCCCATCGCACCGGTCATCGCCGGAGTGCAGCGCGCGGACAACGGGGGTGTCACCCTCACCTTCACCGCGCAGCCCGGGCAGAGTTACTCCGTGCTGGTTAGTACGAACCTTGAGCCGCCGGCTTGGTCGGTCTTACACTCCGGCATCGTGCCGTTCGGCCCGTTTGGATGGTGTGACTCAGGAGCTACTAACTTTCCCCAGCGCTTCTATCGGCTGGTGACCAATCCCTAAGCCGTAACCATTCAGTAGCAACCACGAAATACACGAAATACACGAAAAGAAACGGAAGCCGGGCCGGAGGTTGAACCCAAACCACCGACTCCAAATTCCAGCCACCATTCAGTGACCAATACCGCCCTTGAACAAACCGCTTCATCGCCTTTCTTTTCGTGTGTTTCGTG
>CAINDV010000479.1 GCA_903847485.1 uncultured Verrucomicrobiota bacterium | reverse complement strand
TGCCGGCAGTTTGGTCTTCCAGAAGGGCGCGGTGGTGTGGAAACCGGCGGTGGGGCACGCGGTGCGGATCGGGGCGCCGCAATTGACGGTGGCCGACCCGCAGGACCAAACCAGGCACCCGCTGAAAGTCGCCTTGACCAAACACTCGGTCAGCCCCGGCCAGGCGGTATTGAACTACATGCTGAGCCTGAGCGAAAAAGGCTTCACGATCGGCGGCACGGCCACGGTCACGGTGACCCTGCCACGCGAGGCGGGTGAGGATGTTTTGTTGTGCCGGGCGGACCTGGCGTTTCGCCAACCCGTGCTGGCCGACGTGACGGCCGAGTTTCCGTTCGTGGCGTCCGGCCCGGTGCCCGATCGGGTGGTGGTGCCGGAGCGGGACGGGGTTCTGCGGATGGCGTCATTCCCGGCCGCCGGTTCTTTCCTGCTGGGACAGGCAGCCAAAGGCGGCACCTCCCTGGGCCTTCCCGTCCTCGGTTTTGCGTGGGAGGGAGGGCAGGCCATGCAGTTGGCGGCGGCAGCCGATCCGTATTGCGGCAGCGCCATCGAGGGCAAGGCAGGTCCGGATGGCACGCGCATCTCGGTAACCACCACCTATCTCGGATCGGTGATACCGGTGCGGACGGAACGGCGAACGCTCACACTGGAATTTCATCGCAAAGGCGCCGACGGCACTCTGCGCGCCTTTTACCGGACCATTCCGGAGATTGAGCCGGGTCCTGCGTGGATCCAGGGGATTCACTTGGTCTATTACGACTACCTGTCAGAGAAGGGCGAGGGCTGGTTCAAGGACCTGCAGGCGCTGGCGGATCGGATCCCGCTACAGCACCGGGGCAACGTCGCGGTCTGTTTGCACGGGTGGTACGACTACTTCCAGCAATACGCCTACGACCACCAGCGCGGAAGTTTGCTCCAGGAATGGACCGCCTTTCCGGGGACCCACAAGGTGCCCATGAGCCTGGCGACCATGCACAAGCGGCTGCGTTTCGCCAAGAACCTGGGTTTTCGCGTCCTGCTCTACTTCGCCGATGGTACCAACAGCGATTCGGGTTCGCCGCACTTTCGCCCGGAATATTTGCTGAAGGACCAGGCGGGCAAGACCTTCCCCGGCTGGAAAGGCCCCGATTCGCTCGGCGATCCGCAGATGATGGACCCGAGCGTGCTGGGATTGCGGGACTGGTATCGTGGCTACCTCAAGGCGCTGCTCGCAGAATATGCCACCGACGTGGATGGGTTCGTGTGGGATGAGACGTTTTACATCCCGGTGGATTTCATCTCCCACAGCCAGGCCGGACCGGCCTATGCCGATCGTGCCATGATGAGCCTGGTGGCGGAACAGACCCAAATGGTCCAAGCCGCTCACGACCGCAACCCGAACCTGGTTCTGCTGGCGGCCGACAACGGCTCGACCAGTTATGCCTTGGTCGCGCACGGCACCTACCAGGACAGCGGCGCGAGGGAGAAACATTGGGGGCAGAGTATGTTAGCCAACTATCGGAACAGCCTGTGGAGTTGCAATTGGTACCCGATAACAGGCGATATTAACAATCAAATCGCTGCTGAGAAGTATGGACTGCCGCAGGGGTTGTCCAACGGATGGGAGGACAACTGCGGCCCCAGCCGGATGCCGCCGGAGCTGCTCGACACGGTTCTGAGACGCTTCACGAAGAATGTGGAGTCCAACCGGCAACGACTCCGCTACTTGGTCCCATGACTGCCATGCCAGCCAACACAACTGCAAACAGGAGGCCGCAACTATGCACATGACTTGGATTGACTGGGCGGTGGTCGCCGCGGTGATGACGCTCTTCGCCACCATGGCCGTCATCGCCAACCGACTCACCAAGAGTGTCTCCGATGACGGCGCGTACTGACAGCCGCTTCCATGACGGCCAGGAGTTCAAGTTCTACTGTCCGGAGAATGCCACCTGGATTTCCTTCGGTTGGGTCGGCGGCCTGATGAACACCTTTCCCATGCTCGCCCTCGGCGACGAACCGCGCCTCGACCGAGTGACCCGCACCTTCGACTTTGCCATCCCGGCGGTACAGGGCAAATCCGGTTACTTTCTCGCCACCATCCATCCAGATGGCAAAGCGGCTGGACGTGATTGGTTTCCGGATCAACCCATCGTGCTCACCCGGCAGAACGCCGATGTGGTCTATTGGATGATGAAACAGTTCCTGCTCCTCAAGGCGCAGGGTCGCGCCGACACCATCAAGCCCGAATGGGAACAAGCCGTAAAGCGGCTGGCACAGGCGTTTGTGGATACCTGGAGACGTCACGGCCAATGGGGCAATTATGTGAACCACGAGACCGGCGACCTCGCCATCTACAATTCCACCAGCGGTGCTATGGCCATCGTCGGACTCGCTCTAGCCTCAAAGTATTTCAGCGAGCCGACGTTTCTGGAGGTCGCCGGAAAAGCCGCCGATTATTATTACCAGAAGGGCTTCACCTGCGGAGCTTGTTCAGACATTATGCAGAATGCCGACTCGGAAACCGCCGCCGGTTTCATGACGGCGCTCATGGCTCTGTATGAAACGACCGGCGAGAAACGCCAGTTGGAGATGAGCCGCAACCTCGCCAATCTGGCGGCCACCTGGACCGTTTCCTATGACTACGAATTGCCGAAGGACACAGAGCTGGGTGGTCTTGGCGCGAAGCTGGCTGGGGTCTATTGGGCCAGCACGCAGAACAAGCATGGCGCGCCCGGCATCTGTACATCCTCTGGTGATCCGCTATTTAATATCTACCGCGCTACCGGTGATCGCCGCTATGCCGAACTCCTGCGCGACATCGCCCATGCCTGGCAGGAGGGCGTCAAACCCGGTGGCGGGATTGGCGAACGGCTGACCTATTGCGACGCCGACAGCCGCGGCAACCGGGGCGGCGGCGACGGCGACAATGGCTGGTGTGTGCTCAACGGCATCCTGATGGCCATGGAACTGCCTGGCATCTACCTGCGCACCGACAGGGACGAACTGTACGTCTTCGGCAGCATCGAAGCGAAAGTCGTGAAACGCGATCAGTCCGGTGCGACGCTCCAGATCACCAATCCCACCAGGTTCGATGCCCGGGTGACCGTCCTTGCCGAGTCCGCAGAGCAGGACGATAAACCGCTCGGCACCACCGCATTTCTCAACTGGCCGAAGGTCGAAATCAAGTCAGGTCAAAGCATCCAAGTCGCCTTCCCATAAGGAATCGAGCGTGATGAAAACCCACACAAGCGCCCCTTTCCAGCAGCCAAGCACCCACTATGCAACCAAGAGTCGGTTGCTCCACATGCTGATCGTTGGGTGTATTTTCGCAGCGGGCACCCTTTGGACTTGCGCCGAGGAACTCTATGTTGCGCCAACTGGCCGTGACACCAATCCTGGCACTCAAGCGAAACCGGTCGCCACTCTGCAATGGGCTCGCGAGTTGGTGCGTGACTTGAAGACCAAGGCAGCCGAACCCATAACTGTGTGGCTGGAGCCCGGCACCTACTACCTCGGTGAGTCTCTGGTGTTCCGATCAGAGGATTCCGGCACGCCAGCTCGGCCCATAACCTACCAAGCGATAAAGGAAGGAACCGTGATCTTAAGTGGAGGTATGAGCCTCCGCTGCCAATGGAAACCATTGGCCAACGGCGTCTTTGTCTGCGGCGTACCGGAGGTCAAGAACCACCCACTTCACTTCTCGGAATTGTACGTCAATGGCCGACGACAGATCCGCGCACGTTATCCCAACGGCGATAGCCGCGAGCCACAACCGGCTGGTTACATCCGCACCAAAGGTGCCGACAAGTGGCCGCACAAAGAGCTGTACTTCGACCCGGCCACGTTTACCCAGCGCCATTGGTCCCATCCCGAGGACGCCGTCGTCGTTTGCTTTCAGCGGATCGACTTCGACCGCGTGCCGTTTTGGAACGGGCAATGGCGGGTCCGGGGCCTCGACCTGGACCGCCACGCGCTCTTGCTGGGCCAAGGAGGCCACCAACAATTGCTATTCCATTACATGCAGGCCTACCGGCCGGGCATTTACCCGGATATGCCTTTCTATGTGGAGAATGTGCGCGAGGAACTCGATGCGCCGGGTGAATGGTATTTCGACTCGAGGGAAGCCATGCTCTATTACCTGCCGCCGTCCGGCCTCGAGCTCGGGACCGCCGTGGTCGAGCCGGCCTTGCTTCAACGCGTCGTTCAATTTCTGGGCACGAAGGACAAACCGGTTCATCACATCACCCTGCGCGGCCTTTGGATTGCGCATGCCGCCTCAACTTATTTCGAGCCGTATTCCCCCGCCGGCATGGGCGACTACACCATCCAACGCGGCGGGGCCGTGTTCATCGAAGGAGGCGAGGATATCACCGTGGACCGCTGCTCGCTGGATGGCAATAACGGCAACGGCTTTTACGTGAACTGTCACGCCCGGCGTGTGAAGCTGATCAACAGCCGCGTCGTCGATGTGGGGGAGAGCGGGATTTGCTACACCGGCAAGGATAACTATCGCCCCGACAAACGTTACAAGTGCCCAGCCTGCGGCTTTGACCATTGGTGGGGCTGGGACCCGCTCCCGGAGGACGATATTCCGGTCGATTGCGAGGCCGTCAACAACGTGGTCCACGACGTGGGCGTATTTGCCAAACAGTGCGGCGGTGTGTTTATAGCCAATAGCCTTCACATCCGCATCGCACACAACCACATTTACAATTGTCCCCGGGCCGGCATCAATGTGAACAACGGCGTCTATGGCGGGCACCTCTTCGAGAACAACGATTTGCATGACACCGTGCGCGAGACCTCAGACCACGGGCCGTTTAATTCCTACGGCCGCGATTCCTATTGGTGCCAGCATGTCAACCACACCGGCAACTTACCTGAAGGGCAGATACCCCATTCGGGAAACTCGCGCCACGACTTCGGCTCCTTCGCGGAAATCGCCAGATCGGCGCGTGAGACGACGATCATTCGCTCCAACCGGTTTGCCGGCCCGCGATTGGGAGGGCGATTCGGGCCAGGGTTACAGCACCCCATCGATCTGGACGACGGCTCTTCGAATTACGAAGTATGCGGCAACCTCGGCATTAAGATGTCGATCAAGACCTTCTGCTCCTCCTACTGCAGGTTCCACGACAACGTCTTCGTCGAGGCGAGCCGGATCGACTTAATCCAACCCTTTGATGGCCACCTCGAAATTCGCGACAACCGCTTTATTAACGACCTGCCGCCCGGGGAAGCCGAGGCCAGGTTTTTCCAGGGTGTGCGATTTGGGGTCACGGACCAATTCCCCGCCTGGCTGAGAGATCCAGATGCGGTAGCCATCAATCCACACGGTGGTCGTATCTTCGAAGGCGATCCAGTGGCCCTCCTGCTGGTCACGACCGACGGATCTCCGCCGGAAATCCGGTACACGCTCGATGGCAGCGAGCCCACTGTTCAGTCGCCTCTTTATCAGGTGCCGCTGAAATTGCGGGACCCGGGCACGGTCAAGGCCAGTGTGTTTAGGCAGGGCCAGCGCAGCGGTCAGACGGCCCAAGCTGCTTTTGGTCCCTTGCTACGGAAGCCCGACGTTTTTCTGGACGACCTGCCTCTTTTGCGGATGAAATCGGGCAATGAGAACCCGGAAAAGAAGACACAACTGCGCCGGAATTGCATTGGCCAGCCGTTGCGTGTCGGCGGAATCAGCTACCAAAGCGGCATCGGCGATCATGCCGGCAACGGTTTCCCCGCCGAGCTTGTCTATGCTCTCCGGCCGGCGTATCGGCGGTTTGTGGCCCTGGTTGGTGTGGATGACCAGACCGCCGGGAAAGGCAGCCTGTTCGTCAAGTTCTCCGTGGACGGCATCGTCAAGGTACAGTCTGCTGTGCTGCGTGGGGGCATGAGCCCGGAGTACTTCGACATCGAACTGCCGTCCGGCTCAAAGGAGTTGGCCGTGGCGATCGAAGATGCCGGCGACGGTTATGAGTATGATGATGCGGATTTCGCAAACGCCGGGTTCTTACTTGAACGCAGGCTGGAGGATTGAGTGCTTATGAACCTTCGCCGTCAACTCGCAGCAACACTGGCAATGGCAGTCGCGTTCAGCGCCCATGCCGGCCAAATCATGGTCCCGACTGATGCGCCGGCCAAAGTGAAGCTGGCGGCCAAAGAGGTGCGCCGTTACGTGTATTTGCGCACGGGCCAGTTGCTGCCGGTCGCGACAAAAGACGGGACAATCCGATTGCGGGTGGAAGAGAAGCTCCAGCCGCAACAGTACCGCTTGGCGTCGGACGGCAAGACGCTGACGATCACCGGCGGCAGCGACATCGGCGTGCTCTATGGCGCGTATGCCTTCATTGAGAAGCTCGGCGTGCGGTTCTATCTGCACGGCGACGTGATACCGGACGGCAGGATTCCGTTGGTATTGCCGGTCTTGGATGAAACTCGCCAGCCGTTGTTTGAGCTTCGCGGTGTCAACCCGTGGGGTTGCCACCCGTCCGGCATGGATGCGTGGACTGCGGATGACTACAAGGCCGTGTTCTCGCAACTGGCGAAACTGCGGATGAACTTCCTCGGCATCCACACTTACCCGGACGGCTTGCCATTTGCCGAGCCTACCGTGTGGCACGGGTTGTCCGGCGACTTCGACGTGCGGGGGCAAGTCAAGTTCAGTTACCCGTCGCACTATTTCAGCACGCTGGCGAGTGGGTTTCAGGGCTATGTGGAGAAGAAGACCGGCGACTATAGCTTTGGGGGTTCGCTGCTGTTCGAGCGGGACGATTGGGCGCCGCCGGTGATGGTGGGCTACTGCCCACAGCCAACGACGCCGGAGGGTTGCAACGAAGTATTTAACCGGATGGCGGGGCAATTCCGCGACGCTTTCGAGTTCGCGCGGCAGGTAGGCGTCAAAACCTGCCTCGGCACCGAGACGCCCCTGACGATTCCCAAGACAGTGCAAGCACGGTTGAAGGCGCAGGGCAAGAATCCCGCCGATCCGGCGGTGGTGCGCGAAGTCTATGAAGGCACATTTCGCCGCATCATGGCCAGCCACCCGCTCGACTACTACTGGCTCTGGACCCCGGAAGGCTGGAGGGTACAAGGCACGCCCGCGCAACACAAAGCCACCGTGGCCGACATCAAGCTTGCGTATGAAGCTCTCCGCAATGTCGGCGCGCCGTTTCGCTTGGCCACCGCCGGCTGGATGCTTGGCCCGAAACACGACCGTGCCGCGTTCGATGCCGATCTGCCGAAAGACATTCCCATGAGCACCCTGCTTGAGGAACTCGGCACCATCGTCGTGGACCCGGCGTTCGGCAAGATCGCCGGACGGGAGAAGTGGGCGATTCCCTGGCTTGAAAGCGACGTCTATCAGGGCCTCGCCGGTGTCCAGTTGTTGGCCGGCCGCATGCGCCGCGACGCCGTTGACGCGGCGGAGTATGGTTGCACCGGGCTGATGGGCCTGCAATGGCGCACCGACATCCTTGCCCCCAACGTCTCGGCTCTGGCCCAAGCCGCGTGGGATCAGAGTTGGAAACCCGCGCCCGCGACGACTTGGCAGATGGCAGGTGCCATCGCCGATTATCCCAACGCGAAGATCACGGGCACCGTCGATGAAGTCCTCTATCGCTCCTGCCGATACGACCTCAAGACCATCAAAGTGAAGGTGCCCAACGGCCATTACAAGGTGACGCTCAAGTTCTGCGAACCGCACTTCAATGCCAGCGCCCAAAGGGTCTTTGACGTGCAATTGCAGGGCCGGACGGTGGTCGAAAACCTCGACATTTTCGCCAAGGTGGGCCAGTTCGCCGCCTTAGACTTCACCTTCGGCGAGGTGGCGGCCAGCGATGGGGTGTTGACCATTGACTTGATCGCCCGCAAGTCGCTGCCGTGCATCTCCGCCATTGCCGTGGAAGGCCCCGGTTTCAGCAGCAAGTTCAATTGCGGCGGTCCCGCCATTGCAGACTGGCAGGCCGACACCGCAAGCAAGCCCCGCGACCTGCCCTGCGGCGATTTTTACGCCGACTGGTCGCTCGCCAATTTCGGCCCCGAAGCAGCGGGCGACATCGCCAAGCTGTTCACCGCCCTCGATGGCAAGGTGCCGTTGGCGCCTGCCGACGGCTGTCCGGTCGGCGAGCTGACGCCAAATGCCACGCCATGGAGCACGCTGGCCGCCCAGTATGCGTTCGTGGACGATTTCGCGAAGTTGCGGGCCGGCGTCCGCGGGGCGGGCAACCTCGACCGCTTCGACTACTGGCAAAACACCTTCCGCTATTACCGCTTGCTGGCGCAAGTCCGCTGCGCCTTGGGCGCGAAGGCCCCGCCCGAGGAAATCACCCGCCTCTGGGGTGAAACCTACCGACACTTGTTGGCATCGGTCAACACGCCCGGCGCGCTCGCCGCCGTCGTCACCATGGAGAACTACCCGGGCTGGGGGTCGCGGGTTGCGCCGCAGGCCACCCAGCCATGGCCGAAGACATACCAAGGCACGCCGCGACTCATAGTGACGACCGTGCGCAGCATCGTGACCCAGGGCGAGGCGTTGACGCTCAAAATCATCGCCCTCGACAACCAGCCGATGAAATCACTCAGCGTGAAAATCCGCCCGCTCGGATCCGCGAGCTGGCAAACGCTGCCGTCGCGGCACCTCGCCCGCGCCGTGCATGAAGCCACGCTGCCGCCAGCACAGGATGATCTTGAGTATTATATCACCGCCGAAACCGCCGCTGGCCAAACCCTCGTCTGGCCAGCCACTGCACCGTCAGCAAACCAGACCGTGGTGACCACGGAGTAGAACTCATGAACATACTCACAGCCTCCCTAACTCTCGCCGTGGCCGCAACCGATGCTGCCAGCGGGTTTGAAGCCGCACGCTGGATAGCCCCGCCCGCTCAGACCAATGGCACGGCACTCCCGATCTTCCGCAAGGAGTTCTTCATCGCCGCGCCGCCCAGCAACGCCACTCTGCGCGTAGTCGGCCTTGGGGACTACGACGCGCTGGTCAACGGCAAGCGCGTCGCCGAGACGGGCATAAACCAACCTTGGTCCCAATACGAAAAAACGCTCTACTATCGCGACTTTGATGTCACGGCGCTGCTAGTGCCGGGCACCAACTGCGCGGGTGTTATGCTGGCCAACTCCTTCTGGCACAATCCCAATCCGCCCGTGGGGCGTTACAACAAAGCGGGACCGCAGCGCACAGCGGAGGAACCGTTCCGGCTCTGCGCGGAACTGATCCTCCGGGGAAGCGACGGCACCGTCCAGCGCGTCGGCTCTGACGCCACCTGGCGGACCACGGCGGGGCCGGTGGTTTTCTCGCATATCTTTGCCGGCGAGGATTTTGACGCCCGCCGCCAGCTCTCCGGGTGGGACCTTGCTGGCTATGATGACGGCGGTTGGTCGCCGGCGCGTCTGTTGGTGCCACCAACCGGCGTGTTGGAGCGGCAGTCCTGGCCCGGTTTCAAAGAGTTGGATCGGTTCACACCGGTATCGGTGAAAGAGCCGGCACCAGGCGTCTTCCTCTACAGCTTTGCCCAGAACTGCTCCGCTCAACTGCGGTTTGAGGCCGCCGGAGGCAAAGCCGGAGATCGTATCTCGTTCCGTTGCGGTGAGCATAAGAACGACAAGGATCGGTTGTTTGGGGGCTACGTGGTGGATTGCAGCGTGGTAACTGACGGCCAGCCGCTCAGGCACCAGTGGATGTCATATTATCTCGGCATGCAGTATGTGGAAGTGGCCGGCGCGGTTCCCGAAGGCCACGCCAACCCGAATCAGCTTCCGGTTATCAAGCGGCTGGAGTTAGTTCACGTCCGCACCGCCTTACCCGAAGTCGGCACTTTTCATTGCTCCAGTGAACTATTCAACCGCACACACCAGTTGATTGACTGGGCTATGCGGGCAAACACCAGCCATGTGTTGACTGATTGCCCCCATCGGGAGAAGCTCGGCTGGCTGGAATGCGCCTATCTCCTCGCGCCGAGTTTCGAGTATCGCTATGACTGCCGGGAGTGGTTCGGCAAGATCGCCCGGGACATCCGGGATGCCCAACTGCCAAACGGGAAGGTGCTGACAGTGGCCCCGAGCTACCCGCGGTTTGGCGGCGGATTCGATTATACTCTTGAGTGGGGCGCGGCGGCGGTCTTACTCCCCTGGCACCATTACCAGTGGTATGGCGATCCGGGAGTCCTTCGCGACAGCTTCGATTCCATGAAGCGTTTCACCGACTTCATCGGCACCGAAGCGAAGGACGGCATAGCCCCCGGGTCTGGCTTGGGCGACTGGTATGACTACGGACACGGCAATCCGCCGGGCGAATCGCGCTTCACGCCCACGGATTTGTCCGCCACGGCAACTTGGGCGCTCTGTGCGCTGGCAGTGTCCCGCACTGCCGACGTGCTGGGCCGGTCGGCGGAAGGGGCTAAGTATCGCGAGCTTCACTCCAAGATTGCCGCCGACTTCCAACGGCGCTTTTTCGATCCAGCTAGCCATAAGTTGCGGCATACGGGCAGCCCGCAATGCGCGAATGCCATGGCTCTTTGCGCCGACCTCGTGCCGCTGGGTGACCGTGCGGCGCTGGTTGAGGACATCATCGCCGATCTTGAGAAGCGCGACTGGCAGCAGACTCCCGGCGACGTTGGCCATGTGTATTTCATCCGTGCTCTGGCCGACGCCGGGCGCTCCGATGTCTTGCACCGCGTTTACAGTCGCGAGGGTAAGGGCAGTTACGGCGGCATTCTGCGTAAAGGACTAACTTCCTTGCCGGAAACCTGGGACGCGATGATGGACGGCACTCAATCGCTAAACCATTGCATGCTCGGCCATGTGATGGAGTGGTATTACGGCTATGTTGGCGGCATCCGGCAACCAGCCGGCAGCATCGGTTGGCAACGTGTCTTGATTGCTCCCAATCCCGGCACACTAACCTCCGCCGAAGCCACCGTTCAGACCCCGCGCGGCCGAGTCACCTGTCACTGGCGCAAGGACGGCCCTAAGTTCCACCTGGAAGCCAATATCCCACCGGGGGTGGAGGCAGAGGCCCTGATGCCTTCGGGGAACAGGCACCAACTGTCGAGCGGTCTCAACACTATTGAAGAACCATGACTGCCGGTAGTGAGACTTCCCAAGTTACCCTATGCTAAGGAACCTATAACCATGAAAACACTCGCAGCATTACTGTCCATTGCCATAACTTTTGCCGCCTCTGCCGCAGTGCAGGTTCCGGCCGAAGGCAAGGCCGCCCGCGCCCAGTTGGTGGAGTCTCTTTTGCAAACACCTGGGGTCAAGGTGGTCACGCAGTATGACGAACACCCCGCGCCGGAAGACTGGCTGATCAAGCCGCCGACCACCAGCACGACAGTGCAGGTGCTTCCCGGCAAGAGTAACCTAAGCGCGCAGATCACGCTGGCCAACGGCTTGATCAGTCGCACATTCCTGGTCGCCGATGCCAGTCTCACCGCCCCGAGCGCGGCGACGATGAGCTACAAGAACCTGCGCACCGGCGCGGAATTTGTGCGCTCGGTTCGTCCGGAGGTTCTGATGACTGTGAACGGGCAAAAGGTCAAAGTCGGCGGGCTGTTAGGACAACCGGTCCATAACTACTTCGACCGTGCCTGGATTGAAACGATGAACGGTGATCCCGCGGCGCTCGGCTTTGTCGGTTGCGAGACGGGCGAGGTAGCTAGGGGCCTACCGTGGAAGCCGCGGTACGGCGCTCCGGAGACACCCTGGCCTCCCAAGGGCAAGCGGCTCACACTTCATTTCAAGTCCCGCGATAAAGATGGCCTGCAAGTCTCCGTTCACTACGAGCTGTATGATGGTCTCCCGCTGCTATGCAAACAGGTCGTGGTCACGAATGCCGGAACTAACGAGGTGAAGATAGACCACATGACCACCGAGATACTGGCCGTCCCACACGACCAAGCGTCGCGCCTCTGGATCGAAAGCGACTATACCTTCTGCAAGATGACCACCACACGCTGGGATGAGGACCCGCTTTACACCACCTACTCCGAAGGGCGGGAGCCCATCGAGGACCTGCGTTACGTCCCTAACAGCACTCTGGACGATCCCTGGAAGAAGGTGGATCCCCGCGAGTACTCGGGCTCAGGAGGCGCGCGCTACCTCCTATCGAGCCAGTATTCTCAAGGGCTTGCCAAGTCCCTGAAACCCGGCGCGGCGTTCACCTCCTTCCGAACCTACGAGGTGCTGCACGACACCGACGATGCCGAGCGTCAGGGCCTGGCGCGCCGCAAGATGTTCCGTACCGTCGCACCGTGGACTCAGGAGAATCCCGTCTTCATGCACCTGCGCAACTCCGATTCCGAGTCCATTCGCCGCGCCGTGGACCAATGCGTCGAGACCGGCTTCGAGATGATCATCGTGACCTTCTGGAGCGGCTTCAACATGGAGAGTACCGATCGCAAGTATTGGAAGCGGATCAAGGCGGACTTCGACTATGCCCATAGCAAGGGCATTCGGATTGGCGGCTATATTCTCTTCTGCTCTACCGCCTCCAAAGGCCCGCCATACGACGCGAAGCAGGACGTTTACCCACCCAGCCTTTGTCTCGGTTCTGAATTCGTGGATAGCTACTTCAAGCATCTCTTCGATTTCATGGAATTCGTCGGACAGGACATCATCGAGACCGATGGCCCCTACCACGGCTATCCGTGCGAAGCGACCAACCATAAGTATCACCAGGGCCGCGACGACTCTTTCCGGGTCCAGTGGGAGAAGATGACTGAGTTCTTCCACGGCTGCCGACAGCGGGGCATTTTCGTCAACGCGCCCGATAACTACTTCCATCATGGCAGCAACAAGACCGGTATGGGTTATCGCGAGGAAAACTGGTCCCTGCCGCGCGACTACCAGGTTCTTATTGGCAGGCAGAACATTTACGATGGCACCTGGCGCAAGCTCTCGAGCATGGGTTGGATGATGACCCCGCTGGTGGAATACCACGGCGGCGGGCCCGCGGCCACGCTCGAACCGCTCAAGGACCATCTCGATGCCTATGGTGCCCACCTGGTGCAAAACTTCGGCTCTGGCGTCCAGAGCTGCTACCGTGGTCCCCGCTTGTATGACGCGGACGAGACCAGAATCCTCGTCAAGGACACCGTCACCTGGTACAAGCAATACCGTGCTATCCTAGACTCCGACATCATTCATGTCCGGCGTCCCGACGGACGAGACCTAGATTGCATGTTGCATGTGAATCCTACCCTTAAGCCAATGGGACTGGCGATGGTCTATAACCCGTTATCGGAAAGCGTGAAGCGGACGCTACAACTGCCTCTCTATTACACCGGCCTGACCGACACCGCGCAGATTCGCGAACAAGAAGGACAGCCGCTGACGTTCAAGCTCGACCGTGGGTTCAACGTCAGCGTGCCGGTAACGATTCCGGCCCACGGCTATAGCTGGTTAGTGATCGAGTAAGATGCTCCTTCGAAAGTAGAATCCATGAAAACACTTCCTATTGCCTTACTCTGCCTGTTCGCGCCTCACTTCGTCTCCGCAGCCGAAGCGCCCGCGCCGGCTCCGGAGTTCATTCAGCAGGTGGACTTGATTCATTTTTCGCACACCGACTACGGTTTCACCGATCACCCAGCGGTGTGCCGCGACATGCAACGCCGTTACCTCGACCTCGCGTTGGACGCCGCGCAGGCGTCGGCGAACGCGCCGGAGGGTGCCCGGTTTAAGTGGACTGCCGAGACCACCATTGCCGTCAACGATTGGTGGCAAGCCGCCAGCGCCGAGCGCCGCAAGGAATTCCTCCAAGCTGTGCGCGCCGGTCAAATCGAAGTCTCCGCACTGCCACTGAATAACACGCCTTTTCTCAGCTCGGATCAGTGGCACACGATGACACATTGGTTGCCGGAGGATCTGTGGAAACAACTCCAACCCCAGACCGCCGTGCAAAATGACGTGAACGGTTTCCCACGCGCCGGCGCCAAGGAACTGCTCGACCGCGGCATCCACTATCTGTTTTCCGGCATCAACAGTGACAGCGGCGGCCCGCCGCTGCCGCGCCTAACTGCATTCTGGTGGAAACAACCCGATGGCCGACGCTTGTTTGTCTGGCTGAGTTTGAGTTACGGCGACGGATTTTTTCTGTTCGATTCCGTCGAATGGCGGCGCGGCCCGGTGCCCCTGGCTGCCGATGCCAGTTATCGTCCGCCGCGCCCCGGTGACATTCTCAAGTCGGACGAGGCCTCGGTGCGCGCGGCTCACCGGCGTTGTGTGGAGCGGCTGAAACAGTTTGAAAAAGAAGGCTATCGGCATTCCGTGGTGCCTGTCTCCATGACCAGCATGTGGCGCTATGACAACGATCCGCCGTTCGCGCCGCTGGCGGATTTCGCCGCCGCGTGGAACCAACTCGGGCTACAGCCGCGACTTAGGCTGGTTACGGTAACCGAAGCTATGAAGGACTTGGAGAAGGTCGCCGGCCCGACTGCGCCCGAGTATGAAGGCGAATGGACCGACTGGTGGGCCAACGGCACCGCCTCCGCGCCGCGGGAAGTCGCCGCCAGCCGCGCGGCCAAGCGTTTGCTCGCCGCCGCGCAGTCGCCGCTCTGGGGTCCGTTGACTCCGTCGGCACGAAGCACCGTTGAGGAACTAACAAAGGATCTCTGTCTCTTCGACGAGCACACCTGGGGATCGAGCATGAGTGTCGCGTTGCCCTACAGTCTCGACACCCAAGGACAATGGAACGAGAAGAGCCGACTGGCTTGGCGTCCGATGGCGCTGGCGGAGTGGCTGCTCTCGCAACGCGCCCGCACCCGGCTCATCGGCGAAGGCGAAGGTTTGTGCCTGGCAAATCCCACTCGCGCCCCGTTCAGCGGATGGGTCACGATGATCAGCACCTGCCTGCGTGATGACTATCATTCTGTGACCGACTTAGCCACTGGCGCACGCGCCAAGCTGGAGTTATATCCCGGCGTCCAGCCGTGGGGGCGTCCACAAAGTCCGAAGGAATTCAGCCGCGAAGATGTCTCCGCCGTTTTCCCCGATCAGTCGCCGAATCGCCATGCCCGTTTCTGGGTGGAACGTCTGGATGCTGCGGCCATCAAGCGGTTTCAACTTAGCAAGGAAGAGGTTCAAGACACGCCGCCGTCGCTGGACAAGCCGACAGTCACTGTGGATGCAAATGGGTGGCCCGTTTCCGCGGCGTGGACTGGCATGAAGCAGCCGCTGTTCACCGCTGGACTGGGCGATTTCGTGTCCGTGAAAGTCAACGCCTTCGCGCCGCGCTGGGCGCTCTCGGACATCTGGAACACTGGCGAAGCGTCGAAACGCGAACAACTGCGGAAAGAGAAGCTCGAAGAAGTGTCCGCCAAGTCTGGTGGACATACGACCGTGGAGGAAACACCGCACACCCTTCGTTACTCCCAGCCGCTCGAACATCCGCGCCTGGGGTGGGCCACGCGCCAGCTTGAAGTGTGGAAACGCGAACCGCGCGCCCGGCTTACCTTCCGGCTCAATCGGGTGTCCTCTTTTGCACCGGAGGTTTTCTACATTGTCACCCCACTACCCTGCGACGGCACGCTGCCGCGACTAAGTAGCGGCGGACTGCCGTTCACGCCGTTCACTGACCATCTGCCCGGCTCGTGCCGGGACTATTTCGCCATTGATGGCTGGGCGGATTACTCGATGCCTGACGGACACTGGCTCTGGGTCAGTCGCGACGCCCCGCTGGTCACCTTCGACCGACCGACGCCTCTCGCCCGCCTCGACCGTCCGCCGCCCCGCACTGGACGTTTGCTGGCGATGATCTACAACAATTTCTGGTACACGAATTTCCTTGGTGACGAACCAGGGGTGATGGAGTTCCAGTTCGACTTGGTCTGGCAGCGTGACGCGGCCGGAGACCCGGCCGCATGGGCGGAAGCGCTGATGAGTGAACCCGTGGTGGTGATCAATCCCGCGCTGCCGGAACAGCCCTCGTTCCTCAAACATCTCTACCAACCTTAAACGCGCGAATGGCCATGACTCTTCAGGAACGCCTCCTTGCCACGATCTGGGTACAGCAGAGCCACACCGGTGCCGTTGTTCGGTTCCCTCTTCCAGCAGCGCGCTATGCGCGGCCTCCCGGCTATTCAGCCAGTGCGGAAAAAGACGTGAACTTGCCGGCCACTATTCTAGCTCCCGAGGCTCTTTCAAAACTGTAGGTGACGACGTAAGGAGTCTATGATTTCTGAATGATTGAAGCCTCGTTACCTCGGCTCCTACAAGGGCTTGCAAGCACCTCTACTGGAACACGAACTTCCGCGGCCCCCAGCCGGGCTTCCTCCGGCTGCGATGGGAACTGGCTTGCTTCGCGAAGTTCGCCGCCGGCGACTGCGCCCGGTTCGGGGGCTTCGGCCACGCGGCCAGTCGTCTGGCATCCTATTACCACCCGAATGATATGACCTCCCGCGAAAGAGTTCTAACTGCCCTGGCCAGAAAGCCCACCGACCGTGTGCCTCGCCTGCTCTACGAGGAGGCGATTGGTTACACGCCACCCATCGAACGCCTGCTCCGCGAACATTGCGCGCCCAAGTTACCGCGCGATTACTTCGACATGGACATTACCAGTGTAACGTTCAATCCTACCGTCCTGCCGCGCGACCGCTTTGCCCAATGGCTCGGCCCACGCGGCCCGGAGGCTCTGGCCAGCGGGCAGGTGGATGAGTGGGGCGTCTGGTGGAAGCAGGGAGACTTCCACCACTTCGCCCACATGGAATCGCCGCTGCGCGGCATTCAGGAATTGGACCGGTTGCGGGCGTTTCCTTGGCCGGACCTTGAGGCGCCCTACCGCTGGCAGGGTTTGCGGGAACGCGTGGCGGCGTTGCAGGAAAGGGGCTTGGCGGTCGCGGCCTACGCGGGCTCGGTCTTTGAGCAATCCTGGTATGTGCGCGGGATGGAGGACATGATGATGGACATGCTGGCGGCGCCCGAGATGGCACACTGGTTTTTCGAACGCACCGCCGCGCTCCAGCAGTTTGCCGCCACGCAGTTCGCGCGGGCCGGAGTGGACATCATCATCACCGGGGACGACATCGCCGGACAGAAGGGGATGCTGATGAAACTGGCGGTGTGGCGGGAGTTTCTTAAGCCGCGCCTGGCCGCCACCGTGCGCGCCGTGAAGCAAGCCCGTCCAGAAACGTTCGTGTTCTACCATTCCGACGGGAACGTGGAGGCGGCCATCCCGGAGTTGATTGAGGCCGGCATAGACATTCTGAATCCCGTGCAACCAGAGTGCATGGACCCGGCGGCGGTGAAGCTGAAGTATGGCGACCAGCTTTCGTTTTGGGGCACGGTGAGCGTCCAGCGAACCATGCCGTTCGGCACCCCGGCGGAAGTGCGGTCCGAAGTCCGCTCTCGCATCCAGACTGTCGGGAAGGGTGGCGGACTGATTCTCGCGCCCGCCCATGTGCTCGGCCCGGAGACGCCCTGGGATAATATCGTCGCGTTCTTCGAGGCAGCAGACTCGACACCCATGCCTTAAGGAGAACCATGTGAACGACGAGACTTCCAAACCCGATCTCCGCTACATCTCCGGCCTGTTTCAGCTCTATGGCGATTTTCTGGCGGCTACGCCCTACGGCACCGGGCACATCAATGACACCTACGCAGCGGTCTATGACCAAAGCGGCAGTTCAGTGCGCTACATACTCCAGCGCATCAACCATCACGTCTTCAAGGATCCGCCCGCGGTCATGGAGAACATCAACCGGGTGACGGCTCATGTGCGCCGAAAGCTTGTGGAAACCGGAGCCACCGAAGTCAGCCGCCGCGTGCTTGCCCTGGTGCCTACACCCGATGGCCAAACATGGACCAAGGATGTGGCGGGGAATTACTGGCGCTGTTACCTCTTCATCGAGAAGGCAAGGACCTACGACCAGATTGAGAGCGCGCCGCAAGCGTTTCAAGCCGCCCGAGCGTTTGGAGCGTTTCAGAGGCTGCTGGCCGACCTGCCGGCGCCCCGACTGCGGGATACGATTCCGGAGTTCCACCACACCCGCAAGCGGTTCGACACCCTGCGTGCCGCCATTCAGGCGGATGTCTGTAACCGCGCTGCCGGAGTGAAGCGCGAAATCCAATTCTGCCTGGAACGTGAGGCGCTGGTGGACGTGCTGCTCGGCTTGCAGACGCGGGGACTGCTCCACGAGCGTGTTACGCACAACGATACCAAGCTCAACAACGTGATGATTGACGACGCAACGGGCGAAGGGATCTGCATCATCGATCTCGACACCGTAATGCCCGGCCTGGCGCTTTACGATTTCGGTGATCTCTGCCGCAGCGGCACACGTCCGACGGTCGAAGACGAGCGCGACCTCTCGAAAGTGGAGATGCGCCAGGACTTATTCGAAGCCTTGGTGCATGGCTTCCTTGCCTCCGCTGGCGAGGTTCTCAACGCGACGGAGAGGGACCACCTGGCTTTCTCGGCGAAGCTGATCACCTTTGAAATCGGCATCCGTTTTCTTACCGATCACCTGCAAGGCGACCGTTACTTCAAAACCCACCGCGAGAGCCACAACGCCGACCGCGCCCGGGTTCAGTTCAAGATGGTTGAATCTATTGAGCGAAACGAAAGGGCGATGCACCGGCTGGTGCAAGACGCTTGCGGCTAACTCGCCACCTCAATACTCGGTTGTTCCACTCACAACCCAACAGCAGACTATGCTCCAAGTATACCCAAACCTCCAGGATGTGGAAGAGGCGAGCACTCTCGAGAGCCGGCTCTATCGCACGATTCGTGAAACCATGCGCGCTATGGCTGGCCGGATCAGCGGTGTGACGAATTGGGAGGCCAAGAAACTCCTGGCCCGCCACATCTGGCTGGATGCCGAACACGCCAACGCGATCCGCCAGC
>CAINDV010000478.1 GCA_903847485.1 uncultured Verrucomicrobiota bacterium | reverse complement strand
GGCCGAGCGCATCTGGATCATGGACCGCGGCATTCCCACCGAGGAGCAACCGGCCGAACTGCGCGCCAGCAACCCGCCCGTGCGCTACCTCGTCGGCACGCCGCGCGCCCGCGTCAAAACCACCCGCGACCAGTGGCAGGATCTCCCGTGGCAACAAGTCCAAGGCACCGTCGAAGTGAAGCTCTTCCGCGAAGACAAAGAACTCTATGTGGTCGCCAAAAGCGACGGCCGGCGGCAAAAGGAAATCGCCATCCGCCGCAAGAAACTGGCCCGCCTGCTCCGGACCCTGCGCGGGATGCGCCGGGAAACCTCCCGCGATCGCCTCCTCCAACGCCTGGGGGCCGCGCGCCAAAAGGCCGGCCGCGCCGCCGCCTTCGTGCGCGTGCAAGTGCCCGCCGCCGACCCACCCGTGACCCGCGAGACCTTCCGCTTCGCCGTGCAGCAGGAGAAGCTGGCCGACGCCCAACTCTACGACGGCCATTACCTCCTGCGCAGCAACCTGACCCAGGACGAACCGGCCTGGCTGTGGAAACTCTACATGTTATTGGTGGAGATCGAAGGCGTCTTCCGCACCTTCAAGAACGATCTGCACGTGCGCCCCCTCTACCACTCGCTGGAGCAGCGGGTCGAAGCCCACATCTTCGTGAGCTTCCTGGCCTACTGCCTATGGGTGACCCTCAAGCAAAAGCTGCGGGCCTTGGCCCCCGGCCTTACGCCGCGCCAAGCCCTGGACCAACTGGCCGGCCGCCAAATGCTCGCCGTGGAACTGCCCACCACCGACGGGCGAACGCTCACCTTGAGCCGCTCCACCCAGCCCGAACCGGCCGTGCAACTGCTCCTCCAACAACTCAAACTCAACCTGCCCGAACAACCCCCGCCGCGTCTGAGTGCGGGGCCGACCCTGGAGTTACCTCCGGGCCAATGTAGTGTAGACCTTCCCGGGGTAGCCCCCGGAAAATAAGGCCTTTTCGCCAGCCCGGAGCGCTCCAGTTACCCAGTATAGAAAGTCGGGTTAGATCGCCTCGCCGTTCTTTTGCAGCCACTGGCCCACCTTTGCGAGCCGATCCGCCTCGCGCGGATCAAGCTCGCCGGTAGGCATCGGCCCGCAGTTCATCAGCAGGTTACCGTTGCCGCACGCGCAGGAAACCAGGTTGCGCAGGCATTCCTCATACGAAATCACCTTCCTGTCGAAGCCGTGCCATGCCCAGGCACCGGTGAAGGTCATGCACGATTCCCAATCGCGTTCGAGGTTGAACGCGGCTATGCCCTATTCCGGGCACGAGAATCGGCCGGCACGCCGCAACGCTCATTGATGATGATGGCGGGACGGATCTCGTGGATCATCCGGAACAGCGCTTCCGCCTCCCATGTTTCCTTGTATCCGACACACCAGGCGTCGAACCAAATGATTCCGATGTTGGGATGGGCGGTGAGCAGTTCCTTGATCTGGTTGCGCATGAATTCGTTGCATTTGGCCATATGCGCCATGTCGTAATCCGGGTGATGCCAGTCACGCTGGGAATAGCAGATTCCATATTTCAGGCCGGCCTTTTCGCAGGCCTTGGCCATCTCGGCGATGATGTCGCGCTTGAACGGCGTGGCCATGATGTTGTAGTCGGTGAATTTCGTGTTTCACATGCAGAAGCCGTCGTGATGCTTGGCAATCTGCACGATGTACTTCATCCCCGCCTGTTTGGCCCGACCAACGAGCCTGTCGGCATCGAACATGCCTGGATAAAACGATTGGTGAAGGTTGTCATAAACCGTCTTGGGGACGGCGGGCAGAGCCCAGTCCGGCCAGCCGTCATAATCGAACGGACGCGGGTTCTTGTGCGTGGTAGTGCCCCCGGTGCCGCCATCGTAAAACTCCTTGCTCCAACTGATTTCCGTGCCGACGACACTGGACATATTCCAGTGAATGAACATCCCGAAGCGCGCGTCCCGCCACCAGGCCATCCTCTTCTGCGACGCCTCGGACTTGTCCGCCCGTTTCTCCCTCCGCCTGCACTCAACAAGGGGTGTTACCGAAGGCCGGGCCGGAAAACGCTCCGGTAGCTCAACAAGGGGGTTACCCGGGTCCTCCAGAAATAGAGCACAAAGGAAACCAGCGGCTCCCGCCTTTCCGGCTTCCCTCGCTCCCGTTTCGTGGGGGCTCTTTTCTCTCATTTTTGCCTTGGCCTTCCGATGTTGATGACTTTGTGGAACCTCACTGGCTTGCCCCCGGATTTGGGCGGACTCTGTGTGCTATCGGTGCGGGACGGGTTTTGCGCCTCGTCTTGGCCACTGGTGAAACCTGCATTCCCCTCAATGTTTACAGGGCTAGAATAATGGTCGGGGCGGTGAGATTTGAATCT
>CAINDV010000477.1 GCA_903847485.1 uncultured Verrucomicrobiota bacterium | reverse complement strand
TCCAAGGTTTGCCACATGTAGGCCTCAAAACTTTGCTCGGTGACGTAGCGGTAGATCTGGACCTCGGGGTTCGAGTTGCCCTGGCGCAGGATGCGGCCTTCGCGCTGTTCGACATCGGCCGGCCGCCACGGGGCGTCGAGATGATGTAAGGCAATCAGACGCTCCTGGACGTTGGCGCCGGTGCCCATCTTTTGCGTGCTGCCGAAGAGGATGCGCACTTTGCCGGCGCGCACGTCGCGGAAGAGTTGCAGCTTGGCGGCGTCCCCATCGTGATCTTGAATGAACTGCACCTCCGCCGCCGGAACACCACGCGCCAGCAGCTTGTCCCGCATGTCTTCATAGACCGAAAAACCGTGCCCGCCGGTCGGCACGGAGAGGTCACAGAACACGTCCTGTAAGCTCGGCTCACGCCGGGCGCTCTCATCCACCTCTGCAGTACAGCTACGGAGGACGGGCAGCGCAAGTGGATGGCAGATCGCGCCGGAAGACTCGGCTCTCGGCCCCCGGGCCAGGACGGGTGAGTGGTCCGCGCCGCCCTATGTTTCAATACCAAGGACCGAACTGCTTTCTCGTCAAAATTCGCGCTTAGTTTTACGGCTTTACCAATCGAAAGAACTTTTGCACGCCAGGAGTGGGCAAGACCATGCTGATGAATCCACCGTTGGTTTGAAGAGTACCGGCCACACCGCTCCAAGAGGAGGGCGGCGACAAGCTCAATTTCGATTCAACCCGATAACCTGTCGCTGAATCTGGCCAAAGCAGAGTTAGGTTGTTCCCCGCCGAACGAACTGTGAGTGTTGGGCCCACGGCCCCTGTGCCGAGCTGGATCCTTGCCAGCCCGGTACGGACTTGGTCGTCGATATTCAGGAAACCTCCGCCAACGAGAAACTGACCTGTATTTTGTGCCAATAGCACATTGGCTCCTATATTATAATCGACTGCGAGATGCATGCTAAACGCAGGGTCTGAACTGCCATTTGGCATTAGCAGGGCTATGCCATTTACATAGTACTGAGGCGGGTTATGAAAAGCGCCGGCTACTAGCGCCCGCCCATCGGAAAGGGGGGCAATTGCGTGGACGTATCCTATTACCGACCGACTGGGAACGTAAGTGCCGTCCACAGTTCCATTCGCATTCAAACGAATAACTCCAGGTGTGTTATTGAGGTCCCCGTTCTGTTGGAACCATCCGCCACACAAAATCTTGCCGTCAGGCTGCAACGCGACGGTCTGGATGGTGTGGTTTACAAGAGTCGCTGGATCAATGTTCGGGTTGAATGTTAAATCGAGTGTCCCATTTGGATTGAGTCTGGCGACCGATGGCCTTGCCATCCCGCCAAATTGTTCGAACAGCCCGCAGATCACGAGTCCACCAGCACCATCCTGCGCAATCGCTTCGACCGTTCCCGATGGGCCAAAATATTGAGTGAATGACGTGTCCATGCTACCATTGTTGTTGAGTCGCCAAATCAAGGCGACCCTTGAGGGGTCAAGGTCGTTAGCTCGGATTTGTCCGCCAACGACGATTTTACCATCTTGCAGAGCAAGTAAGCTGTGGACGTAGGCGTAAGGGCCAAGCTGGGCATTAAATGTCATATCCAAGCTGCCGTTGGAGCCTAAACGGGCGATGGCATCCTGTCGTTGACCATTGAAAGTATTGAACTCCCCTCCAATCACCAATTTGAGGTCGGCTTGCAAAGCAGTGGCCAGAAGTCGCCCCGGCGAGCCGAAAGTTGTACTTCCGATGCCACTGCCGACCATGAACGAAGAGTCGACATTGCCATTGCTGTTGAGCCGTGCAAGGCCGAGGGCATCCGAACCATTGATGCTGTCAAATCCTCCGCCTATTATGATCTTCTGATCGGGCTGCAGGCTCAAGCAAGAGACGTTCGCTGATTTGGCAGACAGACGGCAGGCAAACCCCGTATCGAGTTGACTGGAATTGGTGGCGCGTGCGATGGAAGAAAAGTACTGCCCATTAATGTGAGCAAAATCGCCGCCGAAGTAGATCGCTCCATCCTTCTGGATGATCAAAGAGTTGACCTCAGCGGGCTCGCTGATCACTCCACCCGGGACCACCCTAGCTATGCCTAAGTCGAAGTCCTGGTCGAGGCTCCCATCGCTATTGAGTCGGGCCACGGCGCTTCTAGGCAGGAAGGTCCCATCAGTCCGCCCCCCAGTGAAGTTGCCGCCGATCAAGATCTTGCCATCAGCTTGCAACGCGATCGTCTGCATCCAGGCTGAAGGGACTGGCTGAAGCTTGAAGGAAGAGTCGAAGGTTCCATCACTGTTCAATCGGATTAAGGATTGGAAGTCGGACTGACCCACGACAGATATAACACCTCCGACGAGTATTTTGCCATCAGGCTGTTCGACCGCGCACGTGACGAATGATTTGAAACCGAAGTTCACCGTTTCAGAAATTACATTCGAGGCATCGAACGAGAGATCAAGACTTCCGTCCGCCTCTAGTCGTGCGATTCGGATTCGCCGCGTGCCATTCACGGTCGCGAACGTCCCTCCAACAAGCAGTTTCCCTCCAGTCACCTCAGAGATCGAAAAAGCTATGGGATAACTATAGTTTAGATTTGTGCCACCTAAAACCGTTTGAAAAGAAGGATCGACGGACCCGGTTGAGGTGAGTCGAGCAATGCCCCTGCCTAACGGAGGATCCCCGTCGAGAATGATAATGCCTCCAACTAGGATCAGCCCGTTCGACTGAAGGTCGATAGCGGCCACTGACGGCACGATGAAACTGAATGAAGCGTCGGGACTGCCATCCGGATTTAGTCGCGATACACCCCAATAACCGACACCATCACCAAGGAGGATTCTCCCGTCAGCTTGGAGCGCGATAGCCGCCCCAGAAAAGTAACTCGGATAGCTGTTGGTTGAAGTGAATGACGTGTCTAATGATCCGTCCGGGTTGATTCTCACGACTTTATTCCGCGGTGACCCGTTCACAATGTCAAAAGACCCAGCCACAATAAGCTTCCCGTCAGGCTGGCGGGCCATTGCATTCACTAGCCCGCGCTTTAGAAGCGTGGGGTGAAAATCCAAATCCAGTTGCGGCGACGCAGCGCGAAGTGGCACGGAACAAAAAACAACGAACCAGACCACCGAATAACTCCAAGCAAGCAACGCACGGCCGACGACCGTCAGACTCACCTTACTTCCTCTTGGGATGGCTATTACCGGTGTCCGGATCTGGTGCAAATCAATGGCTGGATGGACTGTGGCACCGGTCGCGCAGGCGACTTTATTGTGCAGCCGGCTTTCCAAAGGATTCGATTTTGTTTTCATGGCGGATCGCTTTAATTTCAGAACGCTTTGGTTCTACCCGACCAGTTCCGCTTAAGCAAGCGGCTTATCTCCAGAAAGGGGTCAGCCCTTGCTTTTGACACTTTTGTTCTGCCGCACAGAGGCGGCCCAACTCGACCGTGAAGCCCGGAACCACCGTGCTGGCCAGCGTTCCGCCCGGCCGTGGACGGCGCGCTCGCAAAACGACTCGCCCTGCGGTGGCGCGGTGGCGCGTAATCACTGTCAGTGGTGCTCGGTGGCTCATCTGCTGTCGGCAAGCAGATAACCGCACCGCGCCCGGACAAGCAAAGCCTTTCCGCAGAAATCCTTTGCGCCGAATTTCATCGCCAATCAGGCGCTCCGGCAGCGGCCGGCAGTTAGCGGCGAGCGTGGGTTCGCCGCGGCCATACATGCGGCCTTCGAGCCGCATCTCGCCCAGCATCATTTCCGGGTGGGCGGCGAAGTATTCGTTCACGGCGATTTCCTCGCCGAGCGAGTTGGTTAGCGTCCCAATCTCCTTCCACGCCGGGCCGGCGGGCACTTCACCCGGCAACCGCTTGCGCAACACGACGATGTCCGTGGTGACTTCGGTGTTGGCGTTCTTCTTGAAGGCGTCGTTGGGGAGTCGTATGGCGCCGACCAGATCCGCCTGGCTGGCGACGTATTCGCGCAACGCGCCGTTTTGTTTGTCGAGCGTGCCTTTGGAGGTGATGAAGAGAATCAGGCCACCGGGC
This sequence comes from uncultured Verrucomicrobiota bacterium, assembly GCA_903847485.1. Classification (GTDB taxonomy): domain Bacteria; phylum Verrucomicrobiota; class Verrucomicrobiia; order Limisphaerales; family JAJXZI01; genus CAINDV01. The sequence continues at coordinate 22 of CAINDV010000477.1, read as the reverse complement.
CGCACTTTCGCCAGGGCGGCGG
>CAINDV010000476.1 GCA_903847485.1 uncultured Verrucomicrobiota bacterium | reverse complement strand
TGCATCCTCCGATTGTCGGTAGATTTCAGTTCCAGAGGTGGGGATCGTCGCGGTTTTTGACGAGCACGCACAACCGCAGCAGGTGGGTCAGGCCGGGCCGGCCCCAGGCTTGTCCGCAGCCGCGCAGGCGTTGCTGCAGTTGCTTGCCCAGTGATTCGGCCACCCCGCTGCCCCGCGGGGCCCCGGCTGCGGCCTTCGCTTGGTAGTGCCGGTGGTCGCGATGGTTATGGAAATAGTGGATTGCGCGTTCGAGGGCGGCCCGCTGGGCGGGTACCGGGGCCGCTGCCGGTTCAAGTAATTGCTCCAATCGCTGCACGACGCGCGCCTCGCCGCCGTTGCGCAGGGATTGGAGCAGCGGTTGGACCCACGCCCTCGCTGCGGAGGTGTCCTCGCCGTGGAGCAGGTGGGCCACCGCCCAGAGGTGGTCGCGGGCGTGATGGAAGTCGAGGGTCTGGCAGGCGTTGGGCAGCCGGTCGGCCACCATGTCCCATAGCCATACGGCGCCGGCCATCACCACATATACTTTCCGTGCTCGCCCCAGCCCGCCGCGGCGCGCTGCGTCTAGCAGGAGGGCGCCGAAGTCCACCGGCAAGGTCTCCGGCGGCGTGGCGACGACGTGTTTTTCGATCAGCAGGCCGCGACCACCGGCCGTTTCCGCCCGTTGTTCCAGGCGGTAGATGACGGCGGATTTGATCTCGTGCCGGGCGATGCGTTGGGGCTTTTCCAGCTCCGCTTCGGCACCCCAGTCGGGGCCGCGTTCGCGCGCCATCCAGCCGTCGGGCATGATGACGAGGCTAAACGGCGGCGCGGGGGGGGGGGGGCAGGACGAGGTCGGCCGCGCACGCGCCCAGGCCTTGCACGAGGTCGTGCAGGCGACCGGCGCTGGCGGGGTGGCCCCAGTGGTCGGCCCTGCGCGCGGCGCGTTCGTGGGAGCCGGTCTCGGTGGCGGTGTCGGCCAGCCGGGCGGCGAATTCCGGGCTCCGGCGCTGCCGGGCTGCCAGCCCCCAAGCTTCGCGCGCGGGGCAGACCCAGCGCGCCAGGGCTGCGGAGCAGCCGTGGCGCACGCGCAGCCGGACTACGCCGGCAAGAGTGTGCAGTTGCAGGTCGCGCCAGCGGGTGTCGCGCAGTGGCGTGCCGCTCTGTGGGCAGCGCGCAGGCAAGGCGTCGGACTGGGCTTGCAACTGCTTTTCCAGCCGGTCGCGCGTCCATTCCCGGCCTTCGGCTAGGACCGTTTGTTCCAGGGTGCGCAGCGCGTTCATGGGCACCTCCGGAGCCGCGGGTGCCGGCCCGCATCATGGCATGGCACGCAGGCGGGGTGGTTGCGGTTGTGGCCGCGGCGTCTGCGGCGGCCGGCTGGATGGGTGGCCAACCACTCCCGCAGCCAAAGCAAATCAGCGGGTGCCCTGCGGCAGCCCGGCAGTAACAAGTTCGTCGTCACGCCCCTGTTTTATCATTCAACGAGGCGGCCGTCCGGAGAATTTACCGACAATCGGGGGATGCACTGGGGCAAATTCCAGGGCGGCATCAAGCTTGGGTCGGTCGCCGTCTGGTAGCGCAGACTTCCAGTCGGCAGGCCCGAGAAACGCCCCGCCCGCTTGCTGACGCGAGCTTTCGCCGGTTGAAAACCGGCGCTACCGGCGGCACCGGAGGGAGCTTGAGGCAGCCCCAGCAAATGAGGCACCTCCCGAAGTTGTCGGTGAAGGCGGACGGGCCATAGTTTTGGAGTGCGCCGGCAGCGCGCAGCGGCGACGGCGCTTTGGCGGCTGGCAGCCAAAGCGGGTCGCGCTTCGCTGGCCACCGCAGTCCACAAGGTCAACGACAACTTCAGGAGGAACGGAGGCGAATTAGGCACCCCATCCCGCATCCCGCAAGCTTGCTTGGCGGGGCGGCTTTGCCTACCCTCCGCCGTCCTTGAACCCTGAACCTTTCATTCTGAACCACGAAGTTGACGGCCGCACAAGTAGCTCAGGCATCCTGTCTGAGAACTCAGCGCGGGCCTCCCGCCGCCGGCTCGTTCCTTTGCAGACCAGCCGCGTCGGCCGACTGCTTTTTGCTTTGGTCTCCGGTGCTACTTCAACTTCGAAGTTCAGGCCAATAACTCCGCGCCCAACATTTTCATGAGTGTCCTCATTGTCGGCTCCACCGCCCTCGATTCCATCAAGACCTCCAAGGCTGAGAAACCCCGTCTGCTGGGCGGCTCCGCCAGTCACGCCGCCGTCGCCGCCAGCTTCTTCGCGCCCGTGCGCCTGATCGGCGTCGTGGGCGAAGATTTCCCGAAGCGCTACGTCCAGCTTTACCGCAAGCACGGCCTCGACCTCGCCGGCCTCCAGATCAAGCCCGGCAAGACCTTCCATTGGGCCGGCGAATACGAGGCGAACATGAACCGCCGCCGCACGCTGTCCACCGAGTTGGGCGTGTTTGAGACCTTTTCCCCCGAACTCCCGCCGGCTTTCCGCGACACGCCGTTCGTGCTGCTTGCCAACATCGCGCCCGCCCTCCAGAGCCATGTCCTGGACCAGATGCGCCGGCCTAAATTCGTCGCCGCCGACACGATGGACCTGTGGCTGAACATCGCGCTGAAAGACTTGCTCAGCCTGCTGAAGCGGGTGGACTTGTTCATCCTCAACGACGGCGAGGCGCAGCAGTTGGTGCAGGAAGACAACGTCATCGCCGCGCTGCCCAAGCTCCACCGCCTCGGCCCGCGCTACGTCATCATCAAGAAAGGCGAGCACGGCTCCATTCTGTCGTCGCCGCAGGGCACATTCATCGCGCCAGCGTATCCGCTGAAGAAGCTCGTGGACCCGACCGGCGCGGGCGATTCCTTCGCGGGCGGCCTGATGGGCTACCTCGCGAGCGCCAAAGGCTCGGTGGACGCCAACCTCCGCCGCGCGATGGTCTATGGCAGCGTGACGGCGTCGTTCTGCTGCGAAGGTTTCGGCCTGAACCGGACGACGAAGATCACGCGGGCCGCCATTGAGGCGCGGGTGAAGGAACTGGAGAAGCTGACGAAGTTTTGACTGGCCCGACGACCTACTGGGCCATCGAGCGCGGACACGCAACAGCGGGCGGTCGTGACTGAGGGTGCGGCGGCGACGGTCGCCAACCGGCCATCGTCATTATGGCCCTGGCAACCCCCGCCGGGTGCTATATGGTCGCGTATAAGTAAAGCGACATCCTGCTGACGCAATGGCCGTATTTACCCGAACTCCGAAGTGGAAATGCCTTCGAGTAGTGGGACCGGCTTCCAGCCGGTCAGTTGCGGTTCGCCCTGCGGAAAAAATCTTCCTTGTGACTGACAGCGCAACCGGACAGGCAGGATGCCTGTCCCACTAACTCTTCGCCGCCTGTCTATTTCGGAGTTCGGGATTTATTGGGCTTGTTGTAGGCGGGCACGTTTGTTAGTGCCGACGGAAGGTCCCCTTTTTAGCCATTCCCACTGGTGTTTGCAAGGGCCTCGTGTCATTGTGCGCGCATAAGTAGTGACCGAAAGACAATACGTAATAGACTCAGCCCCAGATTGTTGGGTGGATAGGCTAAGGTGAAAGTGGGAAAGGCTGTGAATATTCGTGCGGTTTTCGCCGTCTGACCCCGTAACATTTGCCACCGCTAACCCTTATGCGCCACGCCTTTCCCAGCCAGCCCGGCCTCCTAACCATCCCCATCGAAAAGATTTACCTGCCGCTCAACAGTCGCGACCAACTCCCACCCCTCCTGGCCGGCCTCCAGTGGCTCTGGACACATCCCACCCTCAAAACCGAGATTCTCGCCCTGCTCGCCGCCAAGATCTGCGCCGGCAAAAAGGCCGCCGGCCGCCCCGGCATGGACCTCTGGCAAATCCTCGTCTGCGGTGTCGTGCGCCTCTGCCTGGCGGCCGACTGGGACCGCCTCGAACATATCGCCAACTACGACGCCCGCGTGCGCCAGAGGCTCGGCCTGCCTCTTACCCCTTGGGCCAGCCCGCTAAGGTCTTCGGCCACCAGACCTTGCGCGACAACATCGCCCTCCTCGACCACGAACTGCTGCGCGCCATCAACGCCCGCATCAGCGCCGCCGGGTGCGCGGTCTTCGCGCCGCACCCGGACGCCGCGCCCGCGCCGCTAGCCATCAAGGTGGACACTTATGTCCTGGAAACCGACGTGCATTTCCCTACCGACCTCAACTTACTCTGGGACGCCGGCCGCCAGTGCGTGGACTTACTCGCCAAGTATCGCGACCAGTTTGGCTACACGCTGCCGGGCTGGCGCAAAGCCAAGGCCTGGCGGCGTCAACTTAAGAACAGCGAACGCACCGTGAGTCAGCTCCTCAAGCACGGTGGCACTAATAAGGAAGCCCGCGTGAAGAGTGCCGTGCGGGCCTATCTCGCTACCGGCCGCGAACTCTCCGCCAAAGTGCAGACGAGCCTCTTAGAACTATGCGCTCAGCCCGTAGCCACCGCCCACTGGGATGACCTCGCCTATTTTCACGGAAGGCTCGATAAACACTTAGATTTGGTGGATCGCCGCCTCTTACAAGAGGAAACTATTCCTGCCGCCGAGAAAGTATTCTCCCTCTTCGAGCCCCACACCGAATGGATCACCAAAGGTAAGACCCGCCCCGCCGTGGAACTGGGTCATCGCCTACTGATCGCGACCTGCCAGCAACAACTTATCCACGACTATGACGCACCCATTGGCGTCGCCGAAGTGGATCTTAGCCTCCCAGTGACTGACCGGTTACTGGGTCGCTATGGGCCCGGCAGCCTGGCCAGCCTAAGTTTCGACCAAGGCTTCAGCCGCAACGCGGATCGGGAGTTACTAAGTCTGTCGGTGCCGGTGGTAGTCATGCCCAAACGTGGTAATAAGAACGCAGCCGAAACACAACGCGAACACGAAAAGAAATTTGTGGCCCTGCGCCGGGCGCACCGCGCGGTGGAGCGCGAGATCCACAGCCGTGGAACACCACGGGCTTAACTGCTGCCCGGACGTAGGGTTGGCTGGCTACCAGCGCTACGTATCGCTACGGCGTCATGAGTTACAACCTCCCTGTGATCGGGCGGGAGCTGCTGGCGCGGGCCCGGGCCACTGCAAAGCCGAGGCCGGCACCTCTGCATTTGGCCGCCTGAGCGCACCCCGCGCGCTACCAAGAGAGCCGTCCACCAGGAGCAGTGTCGCCCGCGTCGATGAATTTCGGCCGCTTAGTCCTGGCCCCACGGAAAACCGCCAGCTTTCCGCGCTTCTCCCCCCAGATCGGTCCCCGCCGCCCCCAAAACCACCCGTTTTCGGCCAGACACTACTTACAGGCACGCAATCCCAATGTGCCGGGGATTGTGAACAAGATGTGCGCCCCAACCGAGCGCCAGCTCACCGCTGCCCGCCAGTTCTGGCGGATGTTCCGCTCGGATTTCGTGGACTCTGGCAAGCCGGAGCGATTTCGGGACATATACTCGGAACGGCCCTTGGGCGACAGCTTCGCCATCGACCATTTCCTGCCGTGGAGTTTTGTCGTTCACGACCTGCTGTGGAACCTGACTCCGGTGGAACCGGCGACGAATTCCAGCAAGAACGACTTACTGCCAGACTTGGAAATCTACCTTCCACGCCTGGCCTCACTGCATTTCGACGCCCTGCAAGCGGCGAAATCACGTCCCAAACTCCTTGAGGACTACACCGACTGTTTCAAACAAGACGCCAACAACCTACTTGCACTTGGCGAAACGAGTTTCCTTGCCAAATACCAGGAAGTGATCGTGCCCCAAGCGCAGATCACCATGAACCAGGGTTTCCAAGCGGGCTGGCGGCTGCGCAACTGACCCGCCTGATGAAGCCTTTCGGCGAGATCGAACAGGAGCGGCTCTTGGCCGAGGATGATCTCTTCCTCGTTGTTTGGGACAAGTATCCAGTATCGCCCGGCCACGCGCTTGTTATCGTCAAACGACTGGTGGCCCGGTTCCAAGACCTGACGGGCGACGAAAAGCTGCGGCTACTCCACTGGACTGACTGGTGCATTGCCCACCTCCAGACCACACTTTCCCCGAAGCCTGACGGGTTCAACGTCGGCCTCAACGATGGCCCTGCGGCTGGCCAGACGGTGGGCCAACTCCACCTGCATGTCATTCCGCGCTACCACGGCGACGTGCCTGATCTTCGCGGTGGAGTGCGGTTCGTTGTTCCCCACAAGGCGAGGTATTGGGCCTGACCTGCCGGGTCCACTCTGCCAGCACGCGGGCACGGAACGCGGATGGTCGTGGTTCCACTCCGGGCATCCGCCGGTAGGCGTGGCCGCAGGTGGTCCACCAACTCCCGCTGAGTCGCTACAGCACTCCGCCAACCTCCCCAGGTGCCTGCCCAGCACGACGGAGGCGGCTCCGCCTCTCCGGTCATCCCGCTCCCCACAGGCACAGGGCGGACTCCGGTATTGATGGGGGCTGGCTCCCCAAACCGGGCCGTAGGACTCCCCCCGAAGGGGGAGTCCATAAGTGATTCCCCAGCCCGATGCCGTGCGCCACTATACTTGACGCCAGAATAGATTGCGGATTATAGCCGACAGAGGCTGGTCAGTTCAGCGTTGGGCTCCGACCATTTGGCAAATTGCGCCTCGACCGTCTCCACCACCTTCGCCAGCTTCGGAAAATACACGTTGTGGCGGCCGTTCCTCCGGGTCCGCTTCCACACCCGCTCAATCGGGTCGAGTTCCGGGCTGTAGGGCGGCAGGAAATCCAAGGCCAGCCCCGCTGGGTGTTCTTGGCGCCAGTCCGCGTGGCGTTTGGCGTGGTGGTATTTGGCGTTGTCGATCATCACGATCACCCGCCGG
>CAINDV010000475.1 GCA_903847485.1 uncultured Verrucomicrobiota bacterium | reverse complement strand
TCTAAAGATGAAAGCCAAAGCCTTGGCCCGTTGCGAAGCGCCACTGCTCCAAACCGGTCAGAAGCGGGCCGCGGAGAAAGGAGTCTTAGGCTTTCTCAGAACGCTGTGAACGCCAAATAATATGTGGTGCGGCCGAGGCAAATGCCCAAGCGAACATTGGGTTTTGCGTCCTTCGCACCACATCTTCCGCCTCACCACATATCGGCGGTGGCGGCTGGGTTAGTGGGCGGCGCGGGCGCAGTAAGCCGATGAGTGCGATTAATGTCGGGCCGTGCGCCCATCGCGTCCTGGGTTCGCGGGAGCCTCATCTAGCCCTGCGCCAAGCCACCAACAGATAGGGATAAGGGCCACATTTTGCGAGCACCCGGACAGCCTGTGGGAGCGCGCCGGAGGGCCAGGAGACGCCATGAAGCGGGAAATTCATAGACAGGGTTCATCAGTCATAATTCCACGGATGGACGCCGATTTGCACCCCGGCATGGAGTTTCGCGACCGAGGGTGCGCGTCAGCGCTGAAGTTTGCCCTCTTTCTTGAGCAGGAGCGCCGCGGAGATGAACGCGGCGGGGTTGAGGTCCGGCGCTTTGGCACGAGCTTGAGCGAAGGTGTAAGTCCCGTTGGCCCGCACTTCTTCCAGAATCACCGCCTTCGCGCGCTCGATGTTTTTCAAGTTGTCTGTCGGGGAGGCGGCTTTTTGAATCATTCTGCCATGCGGGGATAGGACGTGGTCGGTGAGGGGCGGGGGGATGTCCTTCACCTTTGCCAGAATCATGTTGTGGGCCTGGCCGGCGATGTGGAGCGGCGTGTCGTCACCCAACTCTGGGTCGCGTTCCATGCTGGCGGTGCAGGGGAAACTGTGTAGCCGTTTCGAGATGACTTCGGTGACGAGGTCGTCCTCGAGGCTGCGCCCGATAAGCCAGCGGGCGATGTAGTAGGTCGAGCCGCACGCGCCGGAAGCGATCACGTTTGCCTTCGTGATGAATCCGTCATCAACGCCCACCTCGACTTCGGGATACCCGATGCGGAAGTAATCCCGGAAGGCGGCCAGCGCGCCCCCGGGGGCGGGCTTGAATCCGCAAAACGGTTTTGGGAAGGCGATTTCAACTCCGGCGGCCCGACAGAGGGCGTTCGCCTGGACGCGCGCGGACTGCGTAATCCAATCGGGCGCTTCGAGCGGAACGACGACACATTTTGTTCCCCAACGGCGGCACCGTTTCAACAGCTCGAGCAGAATCTGCTCGTGAATGTGGATTACGAGCAGGGCATCGTGCCGCGGCACTTTGGGCGGCAAATATTGTTCCAAGTCCTCGATGACGTGGGGCAGCACCGACGGAAAAGCAAAGGCGCCTACTAGGTCGTCGCTGAAGTCCCGGCCATAGGCGTCGCGGCAGTGGGTACATTCCGCGGCGCAGGCGGTGCAGAACTCAGGCTTGCCCCGCAGGTGCCCAATCACGCGCCCGGCGTAGTGCGTGTTGAACTCTTGGAAGTAGAGATCTTCCGGCCCTTTTTCGACGCCGGTATTCGCGCTGTGCAAGATGACGAGTTTCATCCGGCCTCGTCCGTAATCGTCCTCCTCCTCGTCCTCGTCCTCGCCCCCAGCCCTGCCCTTCGAGAACTAGGACGAGGAGGAAAGGCGGAGTCGCCGTCGGGACTCATGACTTCTGCAAATACGCGTCGGCGTAAATCTCGCGGTTCATCAGCAGCTCGGCGGTCTTGGCGGCATTGAGCAACTCCACGTCCAGCACGTCGCAGATGACGGCGTTGACGCCCGCGGCGATGGCCATCACCAGGAACGTGCGGTTGATGAGTTTCTTCTCGGTCGCCTTGCTGGCAATGTTGGAGAGACCACAGGAGATGTTCGGTGGCGGGTCGGAAAACATCTGGAACTGCCGCGCGGCTTCCAGGAACTCCTTGCCCTGGTCCTGCATGAATTTCACCGGCATGACGATCGGGTCGAGGAACAAGCGCTCCATGGGCAGACCCGCCTCCATCCACGCGGCGGCGATCAGGCCCGCGAACTCCACGCGCTTGCTGGCTTCCTTGGGCGAACTGTTTTCGTCCATCGCGAGGCCAATCATCGAGGCCTGGTGCGCCGCGGCGATTTCGATGAATGGGTCAAGCTTCTCCTTCGAGCAGGTGGTGGAGTTGATGAGCGGCGGCCGTTTGCAGACCTTGATCGCTTCCTTCAGGATCGCCAGCTTATTGGTGTCAATCGAGATGGGCGTGTCCACGACGGACTGCACCTGCTCGATCATCCAGATCATGTCCGCGGGATTGCCGGAGACCGCGCCGAGGTTGACGTCGAGGTAGTGGGCGCCGGCCGCGGCCTGCTGCTTCGCCCAGTCCTGCAATGGGGCGGGGGTTTTGTCGAGGACGGCCTGTTTGATGTCCTTGAAGCCAGTATTGATTCGTTCTCCGATGAGGATCATAAGTTATTTCTCCGAGAGTTCGCTGATGGTTTGTTTTGTGATGGCGATAGATTCGGGGTGAGCCAGGGTCAGGATGTCGGCACCAGCCTGGATGTAGCCCGCGGCGGCGGCGGCTTCCCAACGCGGGCCGCGCTGGGCGAGTTTGCCCCAGCCAGGGAGCACGTCATCGTCGGCGATCGCCTCCTTCACCTTCCAGGTCTCCCAGCCGATGTTGGCGATTTGGGGCAGGGCCATGTGTTTGTCGCCCTTGAGGCCCGCGATGCGGACGCGCTCGAAGATGGTATAGACATAATCAAAACCGTAACCGAGCGCGGCGGTGACCTGGCACATGACGACGTCATTGATGTCGAATCCGGCGTCCTGCAACAGGATGTTGATCTGCTTGGCGATGTTGATGTCCACCGGAGCTTCGCCGATGAGCTTGTGTTTGTCGGCCTTGCCGATGGCGGCGAGCGTGCGGTAATTCTTGTCCGTCGCGGGACCGATCAAGCAGTTCTCGCCCCGGGCGGCCTGGGAACAGGCGGGCAGAATCTCGTTGTCTTTTTCCAAATCGCCGCAACCCCATAAGATGAGCGGCACGTCCACCGCGTTGAGGATATCCTTGACGGTTTTGGCGGCGTGGTCGGCGGAGAGATTTCTACCGAGCGGGTCCGGACCGAGGAGTTTCAAGCAGATCAAGTCCACCTTCCAGTCGCGGACGGCTTTCTGCGCCCACTCGACGGGCGAATTGATTTCCTTGCCAATGGCCTGCTTGAGCACGTCGGGCCAGTCTTCCGGCACCACATCCACCACCAACCCCGCAAGGGCGGGTGGATTTGGGATGTCGCCCTCGAAGGTCAGGAACGGCAGCGTGGTTTCACCGCCGACGGTGACGGTCTTGGCGCGGGTGCCGCCCTCGGCGTTGGTGGCGCCGATGGTGAGGGCGTTGATTCGGTTGGTCCATTTTTCTTTGATATCTACGATTTGCATCAGGTTTCCAGTAGTTTTTTCATGATTTCATCCATCGCGCGGGTTGCCGGTGTGTCATTCACATCATACAACGATTTCCCGCCGAATACTTGTTCCTCGACCGCCTCGTCGTGGGGCAGACAGCCGAGAAAATTGAACCCGAGGGGCGCGAGCTTTTGCTTGAGCGCCTCCATGCGCGCCGGGTTGACGCCGTTGAGCAGCACGTGCTTGTGCAACACTTCGTTCTTGAGCGAGGTGATCACCTCGTGGATGCGCCGCGCACAATCCACGGCCAGCGGGCTGTTATTGACCACCACGATCAGGTGGTTCACATGGGCGGTCGTGCGGCGGCTAAGATGTTCCAGCCCGGCCTCGTTGTCCGTCACGACCCATTCGTAGGAATCTTCCAAATCCTCGGCGAACTCGCGGAGCAGCGTGTTGACAAAGCAATAACAGCCCGGCCCTTCCGAGCGGCCCATCGTGATGAAATCCACCTTGGGCGTCTCGACGACAATTTGATGCAGGCCGGCCTGGATGTAATTGGCCTTGGTCATGCCGACGGGCAGCTTCTTGATTTCCCGGACCGTGTCCTCGCGCAAATCGCCAATGGTTTTTGGGATGGGCACCGCCAACACGGTCGCCAGATTCGCGTCGGGGTCGGCGTCGAGGGCGAGGATCGGTCCGCGCGCGTTCGCCCTCAACCACTTGACAATGAGTGCCGCCGTCGTGGTCTTGCCCGTGCCGCCCTTGCCAGTGATTGCGATGACCTTGGCCATGATTGATCCTATTCGACGGTGGGTTGCGACTCCGTGAGCGACGGGAACAGTTCGATATTCGTGTGCGGGAGGAACATCGCCTGACGGAACTGGTTCACGTAGTCGTCGCTACCCAGCAGATCGTAATAGGTGGTCTTTTTCCGGATCTCATGCAGTTCCTCGAATGCCTCGCTCGACAAGGCCGCCAGCTTCGCGCCCCAGATCGAGGTGTTGCCAACATACTTGATCCGCGAGAGCGGCAGGTCAGGTAACAGGCCAATCTTGATCGCGTTGCGCCGATCAATGTAGCTGCCGAAGCCGCCCGCCAGGAACAGTTCCGAAATTCCCGAAAAATCAAGGTTAAGGCGGTCGAGCATGATCTTGGTCGCGGCAAAAATGGCGGCTTTCGCGGTAATGACGTTCTCGATGTCATCCTGCGTGAGAAAAACATCTTTAACTGCGCCTTCGGCCTTGCGGGCGATGACAAACCTTCCGCGCCCTTGCCGGAATTCCACCGCAGGATCCCGGCCTTCCACGAACCGTCCCGCCCGATCAATCACCCCGCGGTCCAGGAGCACGGCGATCAAGTCAATGATGCCTGACCCGCAGAAGCCCTTGGGTGGGACATCGCCGATCACTTTGTATTGGAGGCGACCGTCCGCGACGCCCACTTTCTCAATCGCGCCCTTCTCGGCGATCATGCCGCACGCGACGCTCCCCCCTTCCAGCGCCGGGCCAGTCGAGGCGGAACAAGCCACCAACCAGTCCTTATTGCCTAGGACGATCTCGCCGTTCGTGCCGACGTCAATGAGCATCGCCACATCCTCGCGCTCATGCAGCCCCGTGGCCAGAATGCCCGCCGTGAGATCGGCGCCGACCCAACTGCCGATCGCCGGCACGCAGTACAGCAATCCCCGCGGGTTGATGCGGAGGCCCATCTCCGCGGCCCGGAACGGCAGCGGCGCGAAACTCGCCGCAATGTACGGTTTGCGCCGGATGTTATGGACCGGCAGGCCCAGCAGGAAATGGAGCATCGCGGTGTTCCCGGCGCACACCACGGCCGTAATGTCCTTGAGATGGACGTTGTTCCTGGCTACGAGCGTCTCGATCAGGCGGTTGATGTCCCCGATGATTTGTTCCTGCAACGTGGCCACGCCTTTCTTTTCGGACGCCATGATCCGCGCGGTAACTTCGCGTCCGTAAACGGCTTGGGAGTTGAAGCAGGCCTGCGCGTCCACCGTGGCCATTGTGACGACCTTGACCAGATGCACCACCACGGTGGTGGTGCCTACGTCCACGACCGCTATGTAATTCCGAGCCGAGAGGTCGCCCTCGTCCAGGTCCATCACTTCCGTGAAAGTGCCGCGCCGCCCGAGCGTCGCCGTCACCGCGAACTCATGCGTGCGCAAGAAATCGGGCAAGCGGCGCACGATCCGCAGCCCAATCTGGAGCGTGGTGATGCCGGTGCGCCGCGTGATCATCTCCATTACGCGCTCGGCATCGGCGACGTTGCTGTCGAGCGTTGGCGTCGGCAGTTCCAGGAAAACCCGCTGGGTCAGCGGTGAGCGGGCGTACGGCTTGCGCGTGATCCCGGGGTGCAAGGCACGAAACCGTTGGGCGTCCTCGTCCACTACGACGCGTTCGCCGGCGAGGGTGTGTTCGGGAATCTCCACCGCCAAGTCGCCTTCGACAAAGGTCTGGCAGGCGAGCACCAAGCCCCCTTGGATTTCCTCGCGCGTCAAAAGCAGCGATGCGCCATTGTGGACCTTGCCGTGCTTGACCACCATCTTGCAGCGCCCGCAAATCCCGTCCCCGGCGCAAACGCTGCCAATGACAATGTCGGCCTTGCCCGCCGCTTCGAGCAAACTCGTGCCCGTCGGGACGACCACCGCCTTGTTCAGCGGCGAAAAGATGACGGTGTGGCTGGCCATGTTCAGGAAGGCAGAATGAAGAATGAAGAATGAAGAATTGAAAACCTCCGGCTGGCGGGCGGAAAGCTTTCTTCAGGCTTCATGCGGATTCCTTCATTGCTTGCTGCCATAGGTTACTTCCAGTTGGCTTTCAGGAAGCCGGGAATGCCGCTCGCGTTCTCCGGCCCGATGAGCACCTGTTTCCACGGCGACGAGTCTTCAATCTCGGCCCGGAACGACGGCAGCAAACCCGGGTTGATGAGTTTTCGGTGCTTGACCTTGTCGGCCACCTTTTGCGCTTCGAGGGTCTTGACGACTTTTTCGGGGGAAACCTTGTCGCCCGCGTAGGCGTTGAGGATGCCCAGCCCGCCGCTGTCCACAACCGAGATGTAGCACGGCACTTTGCTGCGCTCGATCTCCCCGACTACGCAGAAATAGGTCAAGGAGAAGTTCGTCGTCCAAAGGACCGGGGAGTTTTCGTTCACCGGACCAATCGCATAGAGCTTGGGTTCGACGATGTTCGGCACTTGCGGGTCGGTATAGACGTTCTGGATGGTGGTGAGAATGGGCAGCAGTTCCGTAGGATCGAGGCCGTTGATGATGACGATGCCGGCGTACTTGGCAGCGAACGTACTGGCGATGACCGTCTCCTTGCAGGGATCGTCCAGTGAAACGTCCACCATGGACGGAAAACCGAGCGCGCGGAAACTCTTCTTGAGAGCGGCGCGGCGGACGATGGTGAGGTCACGGATGGTGCGCGCGGCGGGGTGGCCGTTGAACGCCAGCACCAAGTCGGCCACACCCTTGTCCTTGGCGGCCTTGGCAAGATCGGCCAGCGCTTCGAGCGTGTCCGCGCTGACGGCCAGCGGGCATTTCTTCTCCAACGCAATCTTGATGAACGCTTCGGCGTTGGCGGCATTGGCCTGGTAGATCAGCGGTCGTTTATCGGCGATCGCGCCCACGGCCGCCGCCATGGTCGCGGCATCCTTCGTCATCACGATCAACGGCACGCGGCTCTTCGCGGCGAGCGCCTTGACGCGGGCCGCGGCCTTATCCGCCGCCAGGCCTTCGACATCCACGGCCGCCGCTTTGACGCCGAGTTGCTGGCCGACCCGAACAAATTGCGCCTGGCTGATCTGCTCGATGCGAGCGAGCGCCTGGTCATCGGTTAGTGACGCCGCAACGCGCACGGCAATGGCCGGCTGGTGATGGAATTTTTCCTCGTGCCGGAACATCACCGTCTCCTGCCCGATGTCGAAGCCGCCCGCGCCGGCGGGGCCGACACGCACGAGTTTCATCGGCGGCGCGGACGCCTCCGAGAATTCGCCCTTGGCCGCGTCCGAGAGATGCGGGCAGTCGGTCAGCGGCTTCTGCTTGGCCGCGACCTGCATCGCGAACGCCATGCAGGTTGGGAATTTGCAGTCGCCACAGTTGGTCCTGGGCAGGTTCTTGTAAATCGCCATCGCGGTCAGTGCCATAATGTGTCTTTCTCGATTTGGGGTTTGTTGAGGGATTCGTATTTGCCTACAGGAGCGGGGCCAGCGCCAGCGCGGGGTGCTCAACGCGGGTGAGGAACTCGATCAGTTGATCCGGCGTTTCGGCCTGCTCCTCGGTCGCGATCTTGTCGAACAGGTCTTCCTTGCCGATCTTCTTGAGTCGTTCCTTCACGCGGTCGGCGATTTCTTCCTTGAGCGCCTTTGGCATCCAGACCACGCGCTCGATGCCGCCCTCGGCGGAAACGAACTTCGCGCTGGAGATGTAGAGCTTGCCGATGCCGACGAAACCGGGCGTCTGCGTGCCGCCGCCGATTTGGCCCGCGAGCGTCGAAAACTTCATCCCGACCGGCGTCATGCCCGCGAACTCGCGGTCCACGACCATGATGCCGTTGGCCTCGGGCACAATAGCGGCGATGCACTCGAAGCAACCGCACGAGGTCATCGGCTCTTCGAGGATCGAGTAAGCGTTGAAGCGCTCGAGGTTGCCGTGCGACTTCGTGCTGATGTAGGCGTTGACGTTGCGCCACTGGCCTTTGCAGGCGTCAATACATTCGCCCTTCGGGACCGGCTCGTTCGGACCGTGCTTGTCAATCTGGTGCGAGGCCTTGCAGTCCAGCCAGGTGTACGCGCCGCACAAGCCGAGCCGTTCGGGCGTGACGATGCAGACGTGATTAGGAGCGTACGACTGGCAAAGCACGCACGAGTAAAAGTCCTCGACGTCCTCGTCAGTCATACCCGCAATCCGATCGTCACGGTGGCTGTAAATCTTTTTCGCTTCTTCCAACGGCGCTTTGATCTTCGCAGGGTCGGTGATGATTTTCACCTGCACGCGGTCCAGGATGCTGGAGAAGTCGTTGTGAATCTTGGCGATGAGGATCGTGCCGAGATGGGCGATCTTGAATCCCTTGGCGCGGGCTTCCTTGCTGATGCGCACCCAGATGATCGAGCGCTGGCCCATGTGAAAGACGCCGTTGGCGCAGGAGATGTATTCGTGAACGCGTCGCTCGACGACGGACTCGAAGTCGTCCTGGAATTTCCGGCCCGCCACTTCCACCAGGATGCCGAGCGGGTAGGCCTCGCCTTCCGTCATCTGGTCCGCCTCCGGCCCGATGACTTCGATCTTGCCGTCTTCGACCTGATCCATCGGCTTCATCCGCAACAACTCAAACGCCTCGGTGTACTTGCCGCCGAACTGGACGAACATGTCCTCCTTGCGGACGCGCTCGCCCTCGAAGCCGGCGCCGTACGGCACCGGGATGGGAATCTTCTCGATCTTGATCGTCAGGCCGCGCACTTCGGCGGCGCGGGTGATGATGTCGGCCACGGGAACATTGGCGACGACGTGTTCGTAGGTGCAAATTCCCGTCGGCAAAATCTCCGGGATGTTCACATTGGAGATGACGGGGAAACCGAAATTGATGGCGCCCGCCGCCGTGGCGTATTTCTCGTCGGTCAGATACTGGCCGCTGTTCACGCCCGGGTCCTCGCCGAGCGCCAGCACGAAGGCCTTCACGCGTTCCTTGTTGTAGAGCAGAATCTCCCGCGCTTCCTTGATCCCGCCCGGCGCGACCCCGCCGAACGTCATGGCCGACCGGGCGGCGAAGTTCAACGCGTGGACCGCCGAAGTGATCTCTTTACCGTAGGGCACGAGGAACGTGTCCCAGTTCATATCAATGCCTTCCTCCGCGAGTTGTTCCGCGATGGCGCGGCCGCCCGAGTGGCCCGCCATGAAGACGAGGATGTTGCGCTCCTGCAAACCGCGGATCAGTTCCACGGCTTCCCGGTTGGTCGGTGCCGCGCCCACGATGGCAGCGAAACCCGGCATGCGACCGTCCACGAGTTTGATGCCTTGCATGCGCAGGATGGAGTCGTCGGTGAACCCGAGCCAGATGCCGCTGCCGTTTTTGCCCGCGGCATTGAGGTACTTCAGGGCCTCGATCGTTTCCTCGGCGATCAGCGTCGCGACGCCCGAATCCAGCGTGTCGCCGAGATACGGCAACCAGACGTCGTCGGGCGGAATGTCGTGCAACAGCTTGCGCGCTTCCGCCAGCGATTCCTCCAAGTCGCCAAGCGTCTGGACTTTCTGACCGAGGAACAGCAGCATGATCGGCAGATAGTAGGCGGTGTTCGGATATTCGACCTTGGTGTCCTTGCCGTGTTGGCTGATGGCGTCAGCCAGCGCGGCCTCGGCCTGGTTGAAGATTTTGTGAGCGCCGCGAATGGCGGCGGTAGCGATGATTTTAGACATTTTGTTTTTCCGGTTAGATTGCTGGTTAAGTTAGGCTGCGGATTTCATTAACACCCAGGTTTAGCTGGGTATTGGCGGGCGAGAGAAGACTGAACCGTTTCAACGGTTTCAGCGCGGCGCATCCAAACCGTTGAAACGGTTCGGCCGGTGTTCCTGGCCGCCACACCCCGCGGAAGCGGGGTGTCAATGAGAGCGGATACCGGCAGCGGGACGTTTCCATAGCCGTCTCCTTTACGCTTCGTAGGGCAACGGTTGTTCGTACATCGGCGGTTTCAGTTTCAAGGCCTTCCGCTTCTCGTCAATGTGGCGGATCATCTTGTGAGCGGCCTCGACGGCGTCCGGCTCGAACACCCATTTGCCGCCGACTTCCTCTTCGATCTCGTCGGTCAGATACTTGTGCAGGTTGGCGCTGCCCATCATCGGCAACGGATGACCGATAACCGTGAACACGCCAGACGCCACGAAGTAGAACCCGATCGCGACGGCCTTCTCGGACATCCACTCGGGGGCCGCGCCGGCCACCGGTAGATCGGAAAGGTCGTTTCCGAGGCCGCCCTCGGTGCAGATGTTGGTGAGCGTGCGCAGAATGCGGCTGTTGTCCACGCACCCACCCACATGCAGGATGGGCGGGATGCCGACCGCGCGGCAGATTTCCTGCAAACCCTTGCCCGCGAACTCGACCGCCGCCTCCGGCCGCAGCAATCCGTGCTTCGCGCAAGTAATCGCGTTGCAGCCGGTCGAGACGACGAGCACGTCGTTCTTGAGCAACTCCTTCACCATCTTGATGTGGCCCGACTCGTAATCCACGCGCGGATTCGAGCAGCCGATCACGCCCGCCGCGCCGCGGAGCCGGCCCGACATGATGGCGTCGTTGAGGGGCCGGTACGTTCCGCGATACTTGCCGCCGAGGTGATGGAAGACCGACTCGGTCGTGAATCCGGCCACGAGTTGCTCGGTTTCCTTCGGGACGAACACGCGCTCGGTTTGGCGGTGACTGAAGTTCTCAATCGCCTCCTCGATGAGGCCCATGGCGATCTTCTTCCCTACCGCCTCATCGAACTCAATGTGCCGCACCCCAGCCATCTTGGCCTTCGAAGAGGTCGTCACAAGTTTGGTATGGAAACAATTCGCGACGGTGGCGACCGACGGCATCAGGCATTGAACGTCCACGACCATCATCTCAATGGCCCCCGTGAGGAGGGCCAGTTCCTGCTGCATGAAGTTGCCCGCGAGCGGCACGCCGTGGCGCACGAGGATTTCGTTGGCGGTGCAGCAAATGCCGGCCAGGCCAATGCCCTTCGCGCCAGCCGCTTTCGCCTTGGCAATGAGACCTTCATCCTTGGAAACAATCGCCAGCATGTCGGAGAGCGTGGGTTCGTGACCGTGAACGATGATGTTGACGTTCTCGGGCTCGATGACGCCGAGGTTCGCGCGCGACCTGAGCGGCGTGGGCGAACCGAACAACACGTCGGAGATTTCCGTGGCGACCATCGAGCCGCCCCAACCGTCGGCGAGCGCGGTGCGCATGCCCTGTTTCATGAGGTTCTTGTAGTCCGCGTCCACGCCCATCGTCGTGCGGTGCATCGTCTCGACGACTTCGCGATCAATCGAGCGCGGGAAGATGCCGAGTTTCCGCCAGAGTTCCTGGCGTGCCTTCGGGGCGGTTGAGGCAATCCGGATCTCGCCCTCGCTCCGGCCAAATTCCTCCAACGCGGCCTGGGCAACCTCCTTGGCGATCTCGTTGATGGGGCGGCTGTCCACTTTCACACCATAGATAGACGCGATGGCTTTGAGCTTGTCAGGGTTCTTGATCTGGTAATCGAAGTTGGGTTTTTCCGCCGCCAACAACAGCGTGTGCGCGACGCCGCGGCCGTGATCGGAGTGGGCCGCCGTGCCGGCCGCGATCATGCGCGCGATGCTGCGCGCCGCGATGGTGTCCACATTGGCGCCGCACGCGCCGGTCTGCGGCTCCTTGCCGTTGGGGTTGATGCGGCACGGACCCATGCTGCAGATCCGGCAACACACGCCAAGGGAGCCGAATTTGCATTGGGGCTGGACGGCGTCGTACCGGTCCCAAATGGTGTCAATGTTTTCGGTCTTCGCCCGCTTGAGCATTTGGAGCGTGGCTTTGTCGGCGAACAGGAGTTCTCTGGGTTCTTTGGTCATGGTAGGCATAGTTTACCTCTTCAATGAGTTTGGGGATGGGAGTGTGAGTGTTTGTGTGGGTGCGTGTGCGGCTGTTCCGGTGAATGATCGTGCGGGTGGTCGTGTGAATGTTCGTGAAAGTGTCCGTCGGCGGGTTCGTCCGCCTCATGCGGGTGGTCGTGCGAGTGCGCGCCGGCGGGTTCGTGTGAATGGGAGTGCGTCGTGCGCTCCACAGCGCGGACGATTCTGGCAACGAGATCATCCACGGACTTGCTCGCGCCAAACGGCGGCTTCCCGGCCACCTCGGCTTCGCGCAAGCGTTCGTCGTAGGGCAGAAAACCCACGATGGGGATGCCAGTCAGGGCTTCCAGCAGAAACGTGCGATCCGCATCCGTGCGCGCTTTGTTGCCGATGACGCTCAGGTGATGCAGGCCCAGGTCCTCCGCGAGATCGCGGATGCGGAAGGCCGTATCCACGCTTTGCCGCGAGGGTTCGACGACGATGAGCAAATGATCCACCGCCTCGACCGTACCGCGGCTGAGATGTTCGATGCCCGCCTCCATGTCAAGAATGAGCGCGGTGTCAGAGTCGAGCAGCAGATGCGTAACGAGCGCGCGAACGAAGGCGTTCTCCGGACAGTAACACCCCGAACCGCCGCGCTTGACCCCGCCCGCAACCAGCACTTTGACGCTGTGGATGTTGACGGCGTAAGTGTCGGGAATGTCGTCCACGCGCGGGTTGAGCTTGAACATGCCGCCGATGGTGCCCGGGGCCACGCCCGTTCGTTCCTCAATCAAGTCGTTAAGTTCGACGAGTGGGCGAACCGCCCCGGCATCCCGATAGCCGAAGCAGGAGAGCAGATTGGCGTTCGGGTCGGCATCAATCGCGATCACCTTCCGGCCAGTGTCACTAAGCGCTTTGGCCAGCAAGGCACTGACGGTGGTCTTGCCGACACCGCCCTTGCCAGTGATAGCCAGTTTCATCGCGCCGGGAGCACCGTGGTGGTGGTCGTGTCCCGAATTATGGTTTCCGCATTGGTCACACATAGTAAGTCCCCGCTAGAAAAGCCCCCTGATTCGGTCAGTCCTGACATCCCCACGTCCGGCACGGATAACCCCAGGGCCGCTGGCCGCGAAGGCGAGCAAGCCTCCGGCACTCCCGCGCAACACGCCATCGCTGCTTTGCCGCGACAAGCAGTCGCCGCCTTCAAGGCACACCGACGCCTTGAACGCGTATCCCATGGTGATCGAGGGCGCGAGCATAATTCCCTACCCAAGGGTTGCGAATGCTACATTGCTGTCCACAGGCAAAATGACACCATCATCCCCAAGGCGAAGCTACACATGGGTTGTCTTCTTCTGACCGGTTCTTGGCATCGGTCCATCGGTCGCCAACCCGGCGAACCACACCGAACTGAAGCCAATCCTTTGCCGCAAGGCCACGCTGCCGGTGTTGTCGTCCGCCCCAGAGGCAACGCAGCAACCGGAGGCTACAGGCACGCGAATGGGCGTCTGTTTTGGAGGTTGGCAAAGGCTGAAGTTTGGACCGCAGCATCCCAAAGCCCGCCTTCCGCCGACCAAAGGCAGACTGCAAGCCGGAACCGTACGAACGCTTCGGTCATCCACGGCAGGTTTCGGAACTCGACTTGTGTATGGCGTTCGTAGTTTGGTTACAGTGCCCATGTCTGTCATGTCTGGCTTGTGGATGCGCTTGGCTCAGAGGCCGCCGGGATCTTGTCTGCGGCCTCGCAAGCTCGGAGAATGGCACCTGGCGTTCGCGGGGTCAAGGCACAGTCGCCGCGCAGCGCCCATGCCCCACGGCATTTTCATATGCATCGGGAGTGGGCCCTAACCACAGGGCTCGCACTTTTTGCTAGACCCATCCCGTGTTTTCGAGTGAAATGGGCTGGGATGAAACCACTATCTGTTGCCTGCCCAGCCTTTACCGCTGACCCG
>CAINDV010000474.1 GCA_903847485.1 uncultured Verrucomicrobiota bacterium | reverse complement strand
CGGCAAGACCCGAAAGTCTCGCGCAATCCACCCGGCTTCCTGGTGCGTGCCATCCAGGGCGGCTACGCGCCGCCGCGCGATTTCGTCAGCCGCGCCGAATGTGCCCGTCGGCAGCAGGCGGCGGACGAGCGCCAACGCCGTGGCGAGGCGCGGCAACGCCAGCGGCAGGCACGGGTGGCGGCCCGCGAAACCGAGCAGCAGACCGCGATCGCCAGCTTCTGGGAGGCACTGTCGGATGCGGAGAAAGCGCGCGTGGAAGGGGAGGCGCTGGCCGAAGCCACGGCCCTGCAACGCACCCTGTTGCAACGCGGCGGCAGCGGCGCAGCCGCCGGCCGCACCGCGCTCCTGGAAGGCTATGCCCTGCGCCGGCTCGGCGCGGCGTAGTCAGTATGCCGTTGTTGGCTGGCCAAAACCGCCTCATGCGGGGCTTCTTATGCCCCTGCGAGCGAATGATGGTCAGCCTATGGCGGATCGGTGTTGCCACCGTCCGATGCAAGTCCCCCCTACAAGATAGCGGCTTTCGCCAGAAAGCCGCTATACCGCCGTAGCTGCGGACCGGTGTCCGCCGCCATCTTCCGCCTCTCCGCCCGCCCACGGCTTCATCAAACCACCCTTCTGCAACAGACGACCGCTGGTGACTTGCCCAGTCACCGTCGGGGTGCCGCAAGCAGACACGAGCTTCACCGTGCCGCCGTTGCTGGTGGAATTGCCGCCGGCGTTGTTGATCCTGCCGGCCATCATCATGCTCGGAGCGCGGAGAACGGTGCTGCTAGCGGCACCAGTTCTACTGGAGTAGTAAACGACCTGGATTCCGATTTTCGCTGTGTTGCTAACCGCCGGATGGAAAAAGCGCCGCCAACTCCGCCCGCGCCGCCTCCGACAATGGCCAGCGCCATTGCGTCGTGAACAGGTTAGTCAGATTCCGGTTTGCCGCCACGCTCGCGGCGATGATGAAGTTGTCCACGGTTTGCTGCGTGGTGCTGGCAGCGGGCCGATTCCCGGCAGCCGGCCACAACTGCCGGATGAACGCCTCGCCGCCGTAGTCGCGACGCAGCCGCAGGACGAACGAGGCGAACAAGTCGGCGCCACCCAGGTTCATTGAATTGGGTGGTGCCAGGCCAATAGCCAGCGTGTTCTGCCAGTTTAGGTTCGGTGTGGCCGTGTAGGTATCTACCAGGCCCTCGACGGTTTGCCGAAACTGGGAAAACGGGACGCCATTGAACGGACCTCCGCTGGCGCCCACCGCCTCCATCGACAGGAACCGCATCAACACCGCATAGCCCGTCACCACCGAGCCGCCATTCTCCGGCGCTTTGTATTCCAGAGGCGGACTGTAGAACCAGAAGTTGCGCCCGAACTCGTAGAAAACCACTTGATCAAACTGGTTCCTGTCTCGCACTCCGGTGTAGAGCGTGTTGAACCACTCCGGCAGCATCTCGATTCCAGTGGACCCCAGGTAGGCGCAACCCGCTCCACACGTGCTCGGCACCACCGCGATGGTGCTCAAGCCGTCCAGTACCCGCGCCGGCTGGGGCGTGCGGCCTGTCGCCGCATGGTAGTAATCATAGACCCGGTCAAACGAGTTGACGATGCGCTGCATGACCGCCGGGTCCAAGTCAGCGGTCGGTGTTAGCAACGCGACCCGTTCGCCTCGCCAAGGGTAGAGTTGGAGCGCCGCGCCGTTGAACGACTGGTAAGGGACGGCGGCAGTGGGTTGTCCGGGCCCCTGCGAAACTCCTTCGGTGACCAATCGCCCCGTGGTGATCTGGTTGGTGACGATGGAACTGCCGCAAGTGGAGTAAATCTTTACCGTGCCGCCGTTGTTCGGCGAGGAACCGCCGGAGTTGTTGATCGTGCCGGTCACGGTCACGGTCGGGGCGCGTAGAAGGATGCCGCCGCCGGCACCTGCGCCGCCGCCGCCGCCAGTTCCGCCTTTGCCGGACCAATTCAGGCGTTTGCCGCCGTCAACGTCTTGCGCCTTGGAACCGCCAGCGCCACCCGTTCCCGTGTTGCTGCCGTTGGCGCTCGCCCCGTTGCCGCCATCGCCGCCGGGGCTTTGCCAATTGCCGGTGGACTCGTAGGCTTGCCCGGCCTGTCCGCCTGTGCCGTTGCGCCCCAGTGCGCCACGAGCATACACCGCCCCGCTGCTGGAGATCTCCAGCGATTCCACCGCGCGAAGAATGACCGCGCCACCACCCAAGCCACCAGCACCGCCGCCGCCGCCGCCGCCGCCACCGGAGTTGCAATTCAGAGAATGCCCGCCTCCACCTCCACCGCCACCACCACCGCCGCAACCGATGAAGACTTCTTCTCCGGTCGTCGCATCGCCGTTCGCCTCGGAGGCACGGTAGCCGCCGTCTTGGGCGTTGCCGCCCGTGTTCACAGCATTGGCATCGGCGGCACCGGGGCCGTAGGAACCGCCAGACCCCGGGAACAGGGCGTAGGCGCTGCTCAACCCCGGTCGTCCACGTCCGCCACCCCCGCCCGTGGTACTGCCTCCGTCATCCCCCGTTTCACCATTGCTGCTGCCGAGGTAGCCGGCACCGCCCAAGCCATTCGCGCCTGGTTGGTACTGGTCCGCGCCTCCGCCACCACCGCCGCCGCCGCCGCCGGGGTAGCCTTTTGCGGTGGCGTTGAGGGTGCCATCCACGCGGATTCGTTGGGCGCGGATTTCCGTCCAGCCGCCATTGGTGCCATCGAAAGGCATCACGCTGGCCGTGACGCCGCTGGGGATGACGAACTCGCCGATGTTGGTATGCGTGCCGCCCAGCACCGTGCCCGCCGTCAGCGTCCAATTCGCGCCGCCGTGGTCCACGACTGGCCCGCTGACGGGCGGAGTCGAATTCGTCGGTGCGAACTCGCTGTAGTTGGCCAGCACTTCAGCGGGGACCAGTGCGCGGGTGTAGAGCGCCACCTCGTCCAGCAGACCGCTGTAGAAACCCTGGGCGCACGTGCAGGAGAAGCCGTTGGTGTCCACGCCGCCCATCAGGAAGCCGCACTCGGTAACCACCGCCAGCTTGCCGTCGACCGGCGTGGCGGCGTCCAGTTGGCCATTCAGGAACAACCGCAGCGACTCGCCGTCATAGATGCTGACGACCTGTGAGAATTGGCACGGCAACAGTGCGCGGGAACTGATGACGCTGACGGACGATTGGTCTGCCGCATCGTAGGCGGCCTGCACACGGCCATCGGGCAGGAGCACGAGCCGGGGGCCGAGGCACTGGCCGGCGAGCAGGGCCGGCGCAGCCTGCGGCAACTGCGGGCTGGCCCAGGTTTGCAGTGTCCAATTGCTGGCGCACTGGAAACCGGCCGGTTGCGCCACCACCACCCGCCCACTCACACCGTTGAAGTTGAACGCCTGCCCGGCGACGCCTGGCGCGAAGGTGACGCCGCCCGCCAACGTACCGTGATTGATGGCGGTCGTGCTCTGGGCGTTGCCCTCGGCAGGCCAGTGGCCAAGGAGCGGGGTGGAACTAGCCGGTCCGAACTCGGTGTAGTTGGCCAGCACTTCGGCGGGGAACAGGGCGCGGGTGTAGAGCGCCACTTCGTCCAGCAGACCGTGGTAGAAGCCTTGGGCGCAAGGGCACGGGAAACGGTTCGTGTCCGTGCCGCCCATGAGGAAGCCGCAGGGGGTAATCACCGCCAGCTTGCCAGCGACCGGCGTGGCGGCGTCCAGTTCGCCGTCCAGGAACAACCGCAGCGAAGCACCGTCGTAGATGCTGACGACCTGTGAGAACCGGCACGGCGACAGCGCGCGGGAACTGATGACGGTGACGCTCGACTGGTCAGGTGCGTCGTAGGCGGCCTGCACGCGGCCATCGGGCAGGAGGATGAGCCGGGGGCCGAGGCATTGGCCGGCGAGCAGGGCCGGCGCGGCTTGGGGCAACTGCGGCTTGGCCCAGACTTGCAGCGTCCAATTGCTGGCGCACGGGAACCCGGCTGGCGTCTCCACCACCACCCGCCCATCCACGCCGTTGAAGTTGAACGCCTGCCCCGCGACGCCCGACGCGAAGGTGACACCACCAGCTAACGTGCCGTGGTTGTTGGCGGTCGTGCTCTGGGCGTTGCCCTCGGCGGACCAATGGCCGAGGAGCGGGGCGGGGAGTGTGGCGGACTGGTAGAGGGCCTGAATTTCGGATGCGCTGAGGGCGCGGCGGAATAGCATCACATCGTCAATCGAGGCAAGGGAGTAGCGCGGGTTTACTGGCGTAAAGCCCACATAGGCCGGCCCCATCGAGTGCGCAATATTCCCTGCCACAGATCTCTCTCCCACAGCGACTCCGTCGAGGTAAACCCGGAAACTGCCTCCATCGTAACTTCCCGCGACGTGATGAAATTTTCCGTCATCTGGCACCGGCATGGAACTAAACACCCCATGTGCAGCGCCATTGACGCCGGCATGAAAAACGATGGTTCCTTTCGGAAAAGTGCTCGTTGCATCATCGTAGTGATAGGTTGGATCTTGGACGATGCCGAAGACGTAACCCTCCTGCGAGTTATTGAATTTGGAAAGGACACAGTCGGCGTCTGCAACTACCCGTGGGCGACTTGTGAACACAGGTTTAACCCAAGCTTGGATCGTCAACGACGACGGTCTTAGCGCAGATGAATCAGCAATAATCACTTCCCCCGCACCGTTGAATTGCATGGCCTGTCCAGACTTACCGGGCGCGAAGGTAGCACTGCCTTGCAAGCTGCCATGGTTGGTTCCGACCATGTCGAGTGCGTTCCCGTCGGCGGGCCACCAAGCCACCAAGTCCGTGGGCACCTTCGGGCACTCGGTCTTCTGGCAGAAGCCCGCGCTGCCCGCCATGTAGATGCCCGCGATTTCGCCCGCCGTCAGCGCGCGGCTGCAAATCATGGGTTCGTCAATCAGCCCGTCAAAGTTCAGGGTCGGATCGCCATGCGCAGCGCCCAGGTAGAGGTTCAGATTATTTGCGGGCAGCGCGGGAACATCTGTGAAGGACCCATCAGGTATGCCATCGAGATAAAGCGTCAGTCTGCCGTTGTCGCAGGTGACCGCTGCGTGGTGCCAAGCATTCAGAGTGAAGACCGTGTTCGCCTGATAGGAACCGCTCATCCGCAACCGCCTGCCTGTTACACCGTCGTAAGTGTCCATCTGCCATCCATCGCCTGTGCCTGCCGTGTCTTTGTCCATGAGGCGATAGCCGTTCGGCTGGGCTGACTTCTGGAAGAACCAAAGACAGACCGTGTAAGCACTGCCTAAGTTCAGGCTGCTAGAACTCGGAATGCTCACAAGGCTACTCGCGCCGTCCAAACTGAAAGCCTGCCCCACGATGCCGTTTGTGAAGCTTGCGCCATTTATGAGCGTGCCGTTGTTGCCGCCGATGATGTCGTTGGCGTTGCCTTCGCCGGGCCACCAGGCGACGAGGCCGGCGGGCGGCTCGACGCACTGCGGCTTGCAGCGGCCCGTGATGCCCCCGGAGTAGATGCCGGCAATTTCGTCGGCGGTGAGGGCACGGTCATAGATCAGCACGTCGTCAATCATTCCAGCCCAACGGGCGTTGACTGTCGGGCTTGTTGCTCGCGACCCAACCCGCAATGGGCCTGGGATCTGATCCAGTGCGCCAGTAGCAGGAATCGTCCGGACCAGCACCCCGTTTCGGAATACGCGCACTGCCGAGCCATCGTAACTCAGCGCGATGCAGGTCCACACCCCAAGCGGAATCTGGGCTCCGGCGTCATGCCACCCGGCGCAGTTCTCCACCGGTAGCCCGCTCACTCCCCCCAAGGTGAACGCCAAGTTGCCAGTCGGAATACTACAGCCGGCTGAGTTCCTCCGCCCCATGTGGAACGTAGATTTGTCGGCCATGATAATCGCAATCCAATCTCCCGAACCCGCGTCTCTGGACGGGTAAACCCAAGCTACAGTGGTGACTTGCTGAGTTGGGTTGAGAGCTGGTGAGTCTGGAATCAAGACGCCGTCATGGACTCCATCGAACTGGAATGCCTGGCCTGAAATACTCGCGCTGTACGATTGTCCGCTTCCGAGCGTTCCATTATTGGTTCCCGCGCTGTCGAGGGCGTTGCCATCGGCTTTCCACCAAGCCAAGAGGCCGTTGCGCGGGATGCAGTCGCCGCTGGTGGCGGGCGGGTCGAATTCGATGACGTAGCCGGGCAGGCGGAGCGCGCCGGGCAGGTCGTTCCACCGGTTGGATCGCGTGTTCGCGGTGGCGGAGGCGAAAGCGAGGCAGTCTTCGTTGGCGCCGAAGGGCGAGGCGGCGTTGTCGGGAGCGCCCGTCTTCCAGACCGTGAAGTCGAACGGCTCCGGCGTGAGCCAGCGCCAACTGCCGGCGGGTTCGGCGGCGCCGGCGGGCTGCCATCCGCCCAACCACGGGCCGCTGGCGGCGGGCGGGTTGGTGGGCCAGATCGTCCAGTATTCGGGCCGGTCAATCAGGCCGAACACGAAGTCGTTTTCCGCCGCCGAGGTGAGGGTGGCGAGGTGTCCGCCGACGGCGGTGGCGGCGGCATTGGCTTCGTCCCATGTCACGCCGTTGGTCACCAGCACCGGCATGTAGCGGTGGTTGTTCAGGGTCCAGAGGTAGATTTGCCCGCTGTTCGACGGCGCGTTGGTGCCGGGGTTGATGGGCGGCTCGTTCGTGACAATGGGCGTGGCGGGCACGAACGGGTTGTAGAGGGCGGGATTGCGGAACTCGGTGAGGTCGTCAATGCCGTCGCCGTCCACGTCGAGCGGTTGGGCGAGCGGGACTTCGAGCAGTTGGAAGAAGGCGGTGGCGAAGAGGTTGGTGAGGAAAAATTCCCCCGCGCCATCCACGCCCAGGGCCATCACGATGGGGTTGGTGACGGCCGTGACCTGGCTGCCCCAGTAGAGGAGGTAGTAGTCATTGGTGCTGGCGGGATACTGGAGGTGGAGGAGGCGGTTGGTGTCGAGGAAGCTGTTGGTGATGGCAAAGCCTTCGTAGCCCGGCGGCGGCGCAGTGAACGCGGCGAGGTGGTGGAAGGTGACAGCGAGTTGGCCGGTGGTGACAAGGGCGGATTGGGCGGGCCAGTTGGTGAACAGGGTGTTCGCGATGCCGATGCTGTGCAGCCGGGTGAGGTCCGGCCCGCCGGGCGTGAAGACGCCGCGCCCGGAGGCGTCGCCGCTGGCGTAGCGCAGCGTGGCTTCGTGGTAGCCGGGCGTGAGCGGCAGGTCGTAGGCCAGCGCGTGCGGCGTGCCGCCCGGTTGGTCGTAGATGAACACGGTGACGGCGGGCGTGGTGTTTGTGTCGGCGACGGTGAAACTGAGGCGGAAAGCGTTGTGATTGGTGACGTTGGCCAGCGGGTCGGCATCGGCATCGGCGCGGCGGACCAGGCCAGCCGTCATGCCCGGCGGGGAAAGCACGGTGGTTTCGCCGTAGTCGGTGGCGGTGTAGGCGGAGGGTTGGAGCAGGCCGAGCCAGGCGTCAAAGGCTTGGTCGAAAAACCAGACGGGGCTTTGGGTGGGGACGGGCATGTAATCAATGAGGATACTCGCCGAACTGTTGACATACACGGTGCCATCTTCGGCATCATAGACAGTGACGTTTGGCGGCAGCGGGCTCCCGCCGAGGCCGGTGGGCAAGCCGACGGCGATGCCCGGCAAGCTGGCCGTGGCACCGGCGGAGGCCATGATCAGGCGCATGAAACCGGCACCTTTGGCTTGGACCTCGCAGCGAGCCAGCCCGCTCACGTTCACCTGAAAGGCTTGGGGATAGGGTGACGGCTGGATGATCACGCGGCGGGTTTCGTTGATGGTGCGGACAAACTCCCCGGCATCGAGGGCGGTTTCGTAGAGTTCGACCTTGCCGGAAACGGATTGGCCGCCGATGGAGCCTTGCAGGGAGAGGCTAGCCTTGCCGTAGGTGCTATCAATGGCGAAGGAGCCATAGACCATGATTTCGCCGGTGATGCTGACGGGGATTTCGATGGCGACGCCGGAGTTGTTCAGCACGGCAAGTTCGCGGCACAGGTCAAAGCGGCCTTCGTTGATCTTGCGCGGGTAGGCGCCAGTGCCGGCATGATCCACCAGCACGCCGATGTCGCCGCCGAACTCGACCATGGACCGGATGACGGGCGGGCCACACGGGCCGAGGGTGGGGCGCAGGGTATTGACCACGCCGTTCACGGAGAAGCCAGTGCCGCCGAACTTGGCCGCCGTGCTGCCCACCGAGGTGATGAGGCTCGAGTACTTGATGTTGAAGGTGTCGCCGCCACCGCCGGTGCTGGCGGACATGCCCATCAAGGTGAGCTTGGCGCAGTCGGGGTTCTGGAGCAGGTCGCCCAGCGCGGGCGCGGCTCGAAACCAATACGAGACCGGCAGGTAAACCGGATTGAGCTGGATGGAGGAAAGCACGTCGGAGACGGAGTTGCGCCACTCGGTGCGGGATTCGACTTTGACCGACGTACCGCAGTCGCCAGCGCGGGCGGTGGGCACGGCGAGCAGTCCGAGGGTCGCGGTGGCGAGGGCGGTCGCGTGGCAGAGGCGAAGGCCGCGAAGGTTCGCGGCGTAGAGCCGTCCGCAACGGGCGAAGAGGTGCGTCAGTGTTTTCATGCGGTATAGAGTATGAGCTGGGACATCGTTGACCAGCAGGAAAGGGAAAAACGAGTTGTTGTTGCGTCCTTCTCACCGGAGAAACGGCGCGGGCAACAACGGATTTTAGCGGGGCGCTGGTGTGAAAACGAGCGCGCCGCCCGCCGGTCGTCGGGGAATTCGCCCCGCTGACCGGCGCTTCAACACTATTACGACAAGGAGCAAGTCATGCAGCAACATTTATCAACCCCTTCCTTTCCATTGGGCCAGAT
>CAINDV010000473.1 GCA_903847485.1 uncultured Verrucomicrobiota bacterium | reverse complement strand
GCATTTCGGGAGTTGGCTGCGCACCGCCAATATCAAAGGCGTCCCCTCTGAACTGGTGGTGGCCAGCGCGCTGCGCCAGCACTGGCCCCAATTTCTCGAGTCTTTGCCACTAAACCATGCGTTCAAGAAATTCGTGGCCCCGCGAATTTGCTGGGCCAGATGCCCCGATTTGCTCGCGGACGACCTGCGCCAAGCCGCATGAAACCGTCACTCGCCAGTGGTTACTATGATGTTCTTATTCATGATGATGGATAACTGTCTTGTTGTACTGAGCGGAGTGGCTGTTGGTGCCCGTCCTTCCTCCGCCCGGCGGAAGGACTCGGCAGCCTCGCGCATCAGCGCGAGGAAAACTGGTTCTTGGGGCCATGGGTATCCATGGCGGTGCGCACCTCAAAGCGGCCGGGAAAGCCTCCGGTTTGGGTGGCGGCGCGCTGATTTCCAGCGCGGCGGCGAGAATCTCTTCAGCACGCTGATCTCGGGTGTTCATAGTCGTAGGAGCAAGCTACTGCGGGAGCATCTTGCCATGGGCGAGTTCTTTGTCGAGCTTGGTTGAGTCCGGAATCGGCGGTTGGAGAAGATCGTGGCCACTGGATAGCGTGGCGTCGGCCGGCAGGACGCCGAGCGGCAGCTTGCACACGGTGCCCGCGGCGGGCAACCCGCCGGTGCGCAGTTGCCCGTCGAACTCGCGGATCAAGTCGGCACAAATCCCGGGCCGCTCCAAAGGCAGCAGGTGCATGGTCTGCGGAACAATAACCAGGCCTGCATTCGGGATCTCGTCTTTCATCTTGTAGCCCATCGAAACCGTCAACGATTGATCGCGATGACCCCAAACGATCAGACAGGGCACAGGGACTTTCTGGTAATGCGCTTCCAGCTCTTCCACGGCCTCCCAGTCTAGGACTTTGCCGAAGACGCGAAACGGGATGGCATCGAGCATCATCGCCACCGCCGCGCGCCGCTGCCGGCCGTTCTTCAGGAGATGCACGCCTTCCTCGGCGAGTTCGCGGGTAGCCAGCGCCGGGTCGCAAAAGCCGGAACGAACCGACTTCTCCATCGCCACTTGCAGCAAGCCGGTGACATCGCCCAGCCGCACCATGGTGGCATTCAGGCCAAGCACAGTAATCCACTCCTCGGTGGCCTGGGTGAGAACCACGTCACACGGGGCAAAGAGCACCAGCCCGTCCGCCCTGGCCAGCACCGGGGCGAAGCGTTCGCGCAAACCGTCGTCCGTGAACATCCGCAGGGCGACCATGCCACCGAGGGAATGCCCCGCCAAGAGGAACCGCCCCACGTCGGGCCGCGCCGCCAAGCGTGTCTCCAACGCCTGCAACACGCGCTCTGCCAGCGCCAATGGGCCATAGCCGCCCGGGCCGGATTTCCCGGAAGGCAAGCTGTCGCTTTCCCCACAGCCCGGCAGGTCGGGCAGCCACAACTGGTAATCCCCGGCCAGCGCACCGGCAATGTACTTCCAATTCGCGCTTTGGCCGAAGACCCCGTGCAAGCACACGACCACTCGAGGGCCGGTGCCCACTTCATGCACCGCCACGTCGGCCGGCACGCCATTGTGGACCGTCCGCACCAAGTGGGTGGTCTTGGGCAAGGCGGCCCAGCCACGCGCCAGCGCACTGAACGCCGGGTGGTCCAGATCCGATGGCAACCGCGGTTTGGGCGGTACACGTTCCATGAGCAGTTGGGCGCCTTTCTGCTCGAGGGAAGCGACCGGCCTCGGACGGGTGCCGCCGTCTGAAGCCAGGGAGGTGCTGCCGACGAGGCCGACCGCCAGCAGCGTCAACGTCATTTTCCGCGCGACCGGCAGTCGCCGGTTGATGAATGCAATCGCAGTTTTCATAGTGAGTTCTCCGCGGCCGTTATTGGCCGTCACTCACTCATGCGTAATTTGCGGAACAAAGGGGCCATTCCATTTTCGACCCTGGACGCTCAGCCAGGCTTCGTGGATGAGCGCGGTGGCCCGAAGCGTCTGGCCGAGGTGTTCCTGGGCCGTTTTGCTGGAGGCCAGACGGCGCAGTTCCTGGTGAACCAGTGGCAGCAGGGATTCCGCCGTTCGGGAATCGTCCATTTTCGCACCGTTTGTGGGTAGCTTCTAAGCCGTAACCATTCAGTAGCAACCACGAAATACACGAAATACACGAAAGGAAACGGAAGCCGGGCCGGAGGTTGAACCCAAACCACCGACTCCAAATTCCAGTCACCATTCAGTGACCAATACCGCCCTTGAACAAACCGCTTCATCGCCTATCTTTTCGTGTGTTTCGTGTATTTCGTGGTTCTTTCTTCTGCATGGATACGGCTAAGAGTTCTCCAACAGCAGTCCTTCAGGCCGGTGCCTGGGCAATCCGG
>CAINDV010000472.1 GCA_903847485.1 uncultured Verrucomicrobiota bacterium | reverse complement strand
GCATCAGTCAACGCCTGGTGTTGATTGACCAACTCATGGCCGTCAGCGGTGATCCGACGGCGCAACAAACTTTGCAGCAAGCCCGGGACAAGCTGAACCTGCGCCTGGCCCGCCTGACGGCGGCGCCGCCCCAGAAGTAAGAGCGTGTATGAAAACGCCTGACGTGGTAGGGCTAGGCTCCTGCCGAGCCGTTTGGAGGATCATTGCCGCGGTCGTTGAGGCTCGGCAGGAGCCTCGCCCTACCAGTAACTGCATGGATACGGCTAAGTCCGAAGTCCGACAAATCCGACCGAATCCGACTGAAACCCCAAGCCCAAGACCGCGCCTCTCAGTCGCCCGGGGGAGAGCACTTTCGCGGAACACGGGGGCGCATCTCAGTTTCTTCCAAGCCGAGTGCGAGTCCATCCCTGAAACCCGGAGGGTTTCAACTTGAATAGCCGTGGGCGGCAGCCCACGGTGGACCGGGCGAAAATGTCCCGGCCCTGGAAGGGCCGAACTCCCTGCTCGCTCGCCACAGTTCGACCCTTTCATGGTCGGATCCTCGTTTGCGTATGCCTACCGTGGGTTGCACCCACGGCTATTCACATTCAAGCCCTTTGGGCTTGCCGGTCTGCCAGCTAACTTGCCGTGCAAGAAACTGAGTTGCCGTGCAAGAAACTGAGATGCGCCCGGCCGGCGGGCTTTTCGCCCTTGCACTTCGGATTATATCCTTCATTCTTCCTCCTTCACCATAATGTCCACCCCTACCACTTCCGCTGCCGCTGAACTCCGCCGCCAGGCCGAGGCGCTCGCCCGGCAGGCCGCCGGCCTGTCGCTCGCCGACCTCGCCGACCAGTCGCCCGCCGAAATGGAGCGGGCGCTCCACGAACTGCGCGTCCACCAGATCGAGCTGGAAATGCAGAACGACGAGCTGCGCCGGGTCCAAGCGGCCAAGGACGCCGCGGAAGAACGCCACCTCGACTTCTACGACCGCGCACCGGTGGGCTATCTCACCCTCGACGAAAAGGGACTTATCCTCGAAGCCAACCTCACCGCCGCTACTCTGCTCGGCGTGTTCCGGAGCAAGCTGGCCGGGAAACCGTTCACCCGCTTCATCCTCAGGGAAGACCAAGACCTCTACCGCCGGCACCGCAAACAGGTCATTTTCCCCGGCGCTCCAACGGCGTGCGAATTGCGGCTGCTGTCGCCCACCGGCACCGATCACACGCTGGCGACCGCCGCCGGCCCCACGCCGCCGGGCGCGTTGCTGCCGACGCCGCTCGCCGACCAGCACTACTTTTGGGCGCACCTGGTGTCCCTCGCCGCGCCGGACGGCGGCATCCGCATCGTACTGAGCGACGTCACCGAGCGCATAAAAGCAGACGAAGAAGCGGCGGCGGCGGCGGCGGCGGCGGCGGCGGCTGCCACGGCGAAAACGCTGGGGGAAGCGTGGCAGTTCGCCCGCGCCACGATTGACGCCCTCCCGGCCCAAATCTGTGTCGTGGATGCCGCCGGCGTTATCCTGTCCACCAACCGCCTCTGGGACGACTTCGCGGCGGCCAATGCCGCGCCGGGCCAGCCGCCGGCACTCTCGTCGGGCCGGGGGGCCAATTACCTGGCCGTCTGCGACGCGGCGGTCGGCCCCGAAGCGGCGGCGGCGCGCGGCTTCGCGGCGGGGCTGCGTGCGGTGCTCGCCGGCGAACAAGCGGAGTTCATGCTGGAGTCTCCCTGCCACGCGCCAGACGAGCCGCGCTGGTTTCTCGGCCGCGTGACGCGCTTTGCCGGAGCCGGCCCACGGCGGGTGGTGATCACGCACACGGACATCACCGCCCGCCGGTTGGCGGAGGATAAGCAGCAAGAGCGGGCCAAGGAATTACACTGCCTGTATGCCATTGCCGACTTGATTCGGAGCGGCTCCAGCTTGGAGTTGGAGGAAATTCTCCAAGACAGCGTGTTGCTGATGCCGGCGGCTTGGCGGCATCCGGAAGTAGCCGTGGCGCGCATCCAGTACGCCGGGCAAACCTACCAGACCGAGCATTTCCAAGTCACCGAGTGGCGGCAAGCCGCCGACCTCACGGTGGCGGACCAGCCAGTCGGCCTCGTGGAACTGTGCTACCTCGCGGCGCGGCCCAGCCAGGACGAAGGGCCGTTCTTGAAAGAGGAGCGGCAACTGATCCAGGACCTCGCTACCCGCCTCAGCGCGCACCTCGCACGCCGGCTGGCCGAGGCGGCGCAGCGGGTGGGCGCGGGACGGCACCGGACCCTCCTCCAGGCGACGCTGGATGGCTTCTGGCTGGTGGACGCGGCGACCGGACGGCTGCTGGAAGCTAACGCGGCCTACGCCCGGATGAGCGGCTATAGCGAGGCGGAATTGGTGGGCCGGCACATTGCCGACCTGGAGGCCAACGAAGACGCGGCGGCGGCCGCCGCTCACATCGCCAAAATCATCGCGCAAGGCTCGGATCGTTTCGAGTCCCGGCATCGCCGCCGGGACGGGAGCGTTTATGCGGTCGAAATCAGCGCCCAGTACCGGCCGGAGGCCAGCGGCGGGTACGTGGTTTTTGTGCGGGACATTACCGTGCGCCAACAAGCGGAGCAGCAGCTCCGCCAGTTGTCCGGGGCCGTGGAGCAGAGTTCCGACTCGATCTTGATCACCAATCTCGCCGGGGAAATTGAATACGTGAACTCCCACTTCACCACCCTGACCGGCTACAGCCTGGCGGAGTTGCGGGGCACCAACCCGCGCCTTCTGCAATCCGGCCAGACGCCCCAGGGCACCTATCAGGAAATGTGGGCGACCCTGACGGCCGGCAACGTCTGGCGCGGGGAGTTGCTGAACCGGAAGAAGAGCGGAGAACTCTTTTGGGAGAGCCTGACCATCACCCCGCTGCGGGATGCGGCGGGAGTCATCAGGCACTACGTGGGCAACAAGGAGGACATTACCCTCCGCAAGCAGGCCGAGGTGGAACTGCGGGAAAGCGACGAACGCTTCATCCAACTGACCACGCAGGGATCCATCATGGTCTGGGAAGTGGACGGGGCGGGGCTTTACACCTACGTCAGCCCGGGGTCCGAGGTCGTGCTCGGCTACCGCCCGGAGGAATTGGTCGGCCAGCGGCACTTCTACGACCTGCATCCCGCCGCCGAACGCGCGGAGTTCCAACAGGCAGCCTTGGCCGTCTTCGCGGAGCGGGGAGCTTTCCTGAACCTCGTCAACGTCGCCGAGTGCCGGGATGGTCGCCCGGTGTGGCTCTCCACCAACGGCATCCCCATCCTGGGCCAGGACGGAGCGTTGCGCGGCTACCGCGGCTGCGACATGGACATTACCGTCCGCAAGCTGGCGGAGGCGGAGTTGTTGCGCACGCTGGCGACGGAGCGCCACCTGAGCGTCCTGAAGGACACGTTTGTCACTTCGATGTCCCATGAATTCCGCACGCCGCTCAGCGCCATCCTGAGCCTGGCGGAGTTGCTGGAGGACCACTACGAGCGGCTGTCCCCGGAGAAACGGACGAGCTATTATGCGTTGATCAAGCAGGAAGTCCACCGGCTGACGGGCATGCTCAGTAATGTGTTACTGCAAGGGCAGTTGGCCGCCGGGCAAGTGGTCTGCCGGCCCAAGCCCGCCGACATCGTGGGGCTGTGCCGCCAGTTCGGCGAACGCGTGCAGCGCCTCTATCCCAAACATCCGCCCGTCGAGTTTGCGGGGGACGCCACCAGCCCGCTGACCCTGGCGGATGAACAACTGCTGGAACAGGTGGTCACCAACCTGCTGACGAATGCCTTCAAGTATTCCCCCACGTTGACGCCGGTCAGTCTCACCGTGCGGCGTGTGGGGGAGGAATGGGAGATACAGGTGGCGGACCAGGGCATCGGCATCCCGGCGGAGAACGTGGCGACCCTCTTCGCGGCTTTCGCGCGCGGCGGCAATGTGGGCACCATCAAAGGCACCGGGCTGGGGCTGTTTATTGCGCGGGCGTGTACCGAGCTGCAAGGCGGCCGGCTGGAACTCCGCCCCCAGACCGCGCCCGGCACTACCTTTGCGCTCTACCTGCCGTGGCGGCCGGTGGCGGCGGCTGCCACGCTATGACACCCAGGCCGCTGAATGGCGCAGCCCGCCCGAGTCTGACGAGTCTGACGAGTCTGACCAGTCTGACAAGTCTGACAAGTCCTACCAACCCGCAACGCGCCACTACATCCTCGCTTCCGCAGCCCCAGACCCCGATACTTTTTAACCCATGTCCACCATCCTGATTATTGAAGACGACGAAACACTCCGTTCGACCCTGGATCAGCGGCTGACGCTGGAAGGCTTCCGCGTGGCGGCGGCGTCCAACGGCGAAGACGGCCTCCGCCAGGCGCTGGAACGACCGCCGGACCTCATCTTGTGCGACATCATGATGCCGGGGTTGGACGGCTACGGCGTGCTGCGCGGATTGCAGAAGGACCCGCGGACGGCGGCGATACCGTTCGTTTTTCTCGCCGCCAAGGCCACGCCGATGCAGGTGCGGGTCGGCATGGGCATAGGGGCGGATGATTACCTCTGCAAGCCGGTGACCACTGCCGAGCTACTGGTGACCATCCGCGCCCGGCTCTGGAAGCGCGACCGCGCGGCGGAACGGAGCGAGCACGCGGCGGCCGTCGCCCGCCAAGGCGTGGTGCGGAAGCTGCCGCAGGAGATCATCCCGCCGTTGACCAGCCTGCTGAGCGCCGCCCAGCTCATGGAGGTCACCACCACCGCGAAATCCCCCCAAGAAATCCAGGAACTCGGCCACTGCCTGCGCACCGCCACCGAGCGGTTGCAGCGCACGGCCCGCCGCTTCCTGCTCGCCGAACTGGAAGTGGCCAGCCGCGACCCAGTGGCGCAGGCCCAGTTGCGCGCCACCTGCTACATCCCGGCGGCGGCCTGGGTCACCGCCCAGGTGGAGCACCTCGCCCGGCAATACACGCGGCGGGAGGATTTGCGCCTGGACTTGACGCAAGTGGATTTGCTCATGGCCACCAACCACTTCAGCGAGCTGGTCACCCAGTTGGTGAGCAATGCCTTCAAGTTCTCCCCCTCCGGCAGCGGGGTGCTGGTGCAGTTGGCCCTGCTGCCCAGCGATTGGTGCGAGCTGATGGTGCGCGACCGGGGGCGCGGCCTCACGGCGGCGCAAGCCCGCCAGGCGGAGGACTTGAGCCAGCCTGGCAGCGATCTTTGGTCCCAGCCGGGGGCCGGGCTGGGACTGGCGCTCGTGGGGCAATTGGTCGCCCTCTATGGCGGTAAATTCACCATCAAAGAAGAGCCGGACGGCGGCACCCGGGCCACCGTGCGCCTGCCCCGCGCCCGGCAAGGGACCAAGAGCGCCAGCCCGCTGGAGCCGGAGTTGTTGCAAAAGGTGGCCTGGGCGCTGGGCAAGGAGCTGCCGGAGGCTATATGATGAAGGAAGTCCAAAGTCCTAAGTCCGACTCTGTCCGACTCTGTCCGACTCTGTCCGACCCAGCCCGACTGCATTGTGCCTGACTTAGCCTCGCCATCAGCGCCCGCCGCCGACGTGGGCCGGAGCCGGAAGCCAGACCCGTCGCCGGGGCTGGCTCGCCGGGCTTGGCCCGCGCTGCTGCTGCTGGCGGCGGGCCT
>CAINDV010000471.1 GCA_903847485.1 uncultured Verrucomicrobiota bacterium | reverse complement strand
TGTTAGCAGAGACGATCAACCTCCAGAAAGGCGAGGTCTGGGACTGGTCGATAGAAGACAAAAACACCCTCATTCTTTCACGCGTTAAGAAAGTGGCAAAGCGTCGCCGGGTCCCCAAAGCTTAGGTTGACGCGGATGGGCCTTAAGCCGGAGCGAAAAGCGGACCTTGAATCCCGGCGTCCGCGACTGGCCCAGGTCCGCGAGTGGTGGCGCGAGGCAGCCAAGGCCGGGCGTGCCGAGGTGGTTGATCTTTCGGATGTCCTGGAGCCGGATAAAGGACTTGTCACCGACGGCGTGCATCCGACGGCCGCAGGTTACGAGCGAATTGCCCGCCGCTTCTGCGATGCGATCCATGGAGCCAACACGCCGCGCACTGTGCCGCCGCAAGCCGACAAACCGTGAACCGAAAAGGTGTCAAAAATGTGTCCCACAGGGTGTTTGGTTGGCAGGCTCATAATTCTCACGACGGCATCGGGTTGCCGCCTTGATGGGGCGCCGGAGCGGGCGGCCCAAGCCATGCCCAAATGGAAAGTGTATTCGCTTCGGTCAGTGATAGAATGTGGCGCTCATAGTTTGACTGCACTTGGACATGTTCGCGGGGGTCAGGCTGCCCGCCATTGGGGGACTTGGCTGTCTCGGTTCACGTAGAACCGGTTGATACTGTTCGTCCCCGAGCGTGGAAGAGCGGGCGGATCGGATGCCGCAGACACGGGTTGAGGCCAGGTTCTGGCTGTTAACATCGTTCTGGGCGCACGGGCTTGATGATTGAAGGTATTTCGACCCGTTCCGTTAACAAATCGTTAACCCATCTTTTCGATGGATTTATTGGCGTTTCACAGTGGTTTGCCTTGTATTGTTAACACAGAAGGTGCATCCGGTGGGCAGTGAACATATGTGAAAACATTAGGAATTGCAGGTAGATGGCATGAGTTGTTGGCGGGCGAGCGCCGAAGTGCTACACCCACCAACTGGGCTTGTCTCGGTGCGCCCTCTCAACTGCCTGATCCATCCTACTCCAATCAAACACGCCCGGCTGCTTCTCCACATCCGCCCAAGACGCATCGACCGCCGCCCCCCGCACAAACGGTAGATCTTTAACATCATCATCACCCCCGCGCGACCACACCCCGAAGGCGCTGGGCGGCGGCGCGGCTTGAACCAAGTCAAACGAGCAGGCGACCATCAGCCCGATGAGACTGAGCGTTCTGGTCAAGCCAGTGGACTTGCATTCAGTTTGTTTCATTCAGCTTCTTGCTTTGCGGCTTTACCCGAATTCTTCTCCCCCTTTTTACCCTTGGTTGCCTTATCTGCTTTAGGCGGCATCGGCGCTTGGTCAGACACCTTGTAATCGGTCGGCGGGAGCAGCACAGGCGTCTCCAGTTTGCCGCGATGGACTTCGATGAGGCTGAAGATGTCGTCCCTGGCATCTGTGTTCACCAAGGCGAAGTCTGCCCCCTTGCTTCCACCGTGACGCAGCACCGCATCCTCCACCGTGATCGTCTCATGATGCCACTGTTTGTCGCCCTTGCCCGTCGCTGTGAACGCGGTCTTCATGCCTGACTTGCCCGCGTCGTAGTCCAGCTTCCAGGTCGAGCCTGCCGACTGGTCATACCAGACAACGCTAATCGTCATGACCTTGGGCTCATTGCCTTGCGAGAAGCCCTCGTGCAATTTGAAATAAATGGCGTCCTTGCCAGTAGCGTGCTCGAAGCTGCGCGCAAACCGGGAGTAGATGGAGGAGGTCTTGGTGATCGGACCGCCCACCCGCCAGAGGGGAACTGACGTCGCATCAGCGTCAATCTGATAAAGGAAGCGGCCGTAGTTGTCCGGCCAGATGTCCCAGCCCACGTCATTCAATCCGGTTTGCGTGTCGCGTTGCCGGACCTGACCCAGCAACAGACCATTC
>CAINDV010000470.1 GCA_903847485.1 uncultured Verrucomicrobiota bacterium | reverse complement strand
GGCAGGCATTCTTGTCTGCCGGCTCACGGAACTTTCCAGTTCCGCGTAGGGCGACTGGAAAGTCGCTCGCACCGGCAGGCTGGAAAGCCTGCCCCCACACTACCGATTCCGTCCCAACTTCGGAGTTCGGGTTCAACCCGAACTCCGAAGCTGAAAGGGGCGGAATCTTGAGGAAAACGGACGGCGCAAACTTGTTTTACCGCCTCCAGTGCGGGGCCGAGCACCGCCCGAAAAAGGCTACGCCCCGCGAGTCGCGAGACTGCGGGGCGTGCCGGAATAGCTGTGAGGTTTGGCTAGAAGCGCTTGGTGATCGTTAGCGTCACCACGTTGCCTTGCGGACGGTCGTTCGCGAAGAACTCCCGCTCGTACCGGAGCGAGGTGAAGAGCATGATCTTCGGGAAGTCGTAGGTGATTTCCGGGCCGATGGCCGCCACACTGTCACGCGCCGTCGAGGCACCGTCTCCGCTGTCCAGCGTGGTCTGGGTTTGGTAGTAGCCCGCCGCGCCGAATTTCAGCGTCGGGGTCAAGGCCTTAGCGACGCCGTATTCGAGGGTGTAAACCTGGCCGGCACGGAGGCCGGTGTTGCGCTGGATGCTGTTGAATTCGTAGCGGTTCAGCGCGGAAATGCTCCATGTCTTCTTGGCGTCGGCGTACCAGGTGCCGCCGAAGGTGATCATCTGTGTCCAGAAGCCACTCCCGGCATCAAGTTGTCCAGCCGCCACAGTTCCAGCCGCCGCAGTGGGGGCATAGAACGCGTAGCCGGCGGCAATATCGAATTTGTTCAGGTGCCAGGAGAGCAGCACCGGCTCGAAGCAAGCGTCGCCAGCGGAGAAGTGGTTCCCAACCCCTTCGATATTCTTGTAAACCAACGGTATTAAGGCATCCATGCCGAAGTCCGCTCCGAAGATTTTCTTGCCCGTCATCCAGACGACACGCGGCACATTGGCATAAACCACCGCGTTGAAGTCGCCCGGAGCCTGGCTGCCGTCGGGCATGTTGAAACGATTGGCCCAATATGTGTAGTTGTAGTCCCGGACGTAGAGTCCGGCAGGCGGCAGCGTAGCTGCTTGGATGCCTTCGACGCCGGGGATGTAATGACCTTGCAAGTACGGTCCTTGCGCCAGCGCCGTGGCAGCGGTGGACAGGCCGACGGCCAGTAGTGCGATTTGCGTGCGAGTTTTCATGTTCTTGGTGTTTGTTTCGATGTTGTGGTTCAGGGTGTTAATCTTCGATTTCCGAGTCTTTCATATTGCCGGAGAGATAGGTGTCATAAGCGGGCAGGTCCAGCATTCCGTGTCCGCAAAGATTGAACAGGATGGTTTTCTGGCGACCTTCCTCGCGGCACTTGATCGCCTCATCTATCGTAGCCGCGATCGCATGGGAAGGCTCCGGCGCGGGAATGATGCCTTCGGTGCGCGCGAATAGGAGAGCCGCCTCAAACACTTTCGTTTGCGTGTAGGAAGTAGCCTCCGCCAGGCCGAGCTTGACCGCGTGGCTGACCATAGGGGCCATGCCGTGATACCGCAGGCCGCCGGCGTGGATGCTGGGCGGCATGAATTGGTGCCCCAAGGTGTGCATCATCAACAGCGGCGTCATTTCCGCCGTGTCGCCGAAGTCGTATTTCAGCTCGCCCTTGGTGATGGACGGACAGGAGGCCGGCTCCACCGCAACGATGCGGTAATTGCTCTTTCCGGCGAGCTTGCGCTGCATGAAGGGGAAGGCCACCCCAGCGAAATTGCTGCCGCCGCCCACGCAGCCGATGATCACGTCGGGTTCCTCGCCCGCCAACTCCATCTGCTTGATGGCTTCCTGGCCGATGACTGACTGGTGGATGCAGACGTGGTTGAGCACGCTGCCAAGCGAATACTTCGTGTTCGGATGCGTGACG
>CAINDV010000469.1 GCA_903847485.1 uncultured Verrucomicrobiota bacterium | reverse complement strand
GGTTGGGCGGGAGTAAGAGCGGGGTATCGCGGTCAATTGCAATCAAGCGGGCAGCCATGGCTAGATCAGACGCCGGGCGTGCGCGCCGGTTCAAACAAAATGCAAGAAACCTGCGGTTTCTAAGTCCGACAGGCTCCTAGCGCCTCCATAAGCGCGGTCTGCGGTTTCTGCTCGATTTTGTTCCCAACTACACCTGGGTGGATCACTCGATTGCATCATGTGTTTGTTAAATGTCCAGTGTCTGGTCGCCAACGCCTATCCGTTCCGATTCGTCATTGGCCTGTTCCTGCTGGGCGCGTGCCTGGCCACCGGGCACGCCTCCGCTTCATCCCAGGAGC
Source organism: uncultured Verrucomicrobiota bacterium (assembly GCA_903847485.1). Classification (GTDB taxonomy): domain Bacteria; phylum Verrucomicrobiota; class Verrucomicrobiia; order Limisphaerales; family JAJXZI01; genus CAINDV01. Next base: position 2,929 of record CAINDV010000469.1, on the reverse strand, counting down.
TGCCGCTTCCCACAGAGTCGGATCTTTCTAGGAACCCCGCCCTGGCGACTGGCTGGGCAAATCGCATGATGGCCCACGATCCGAAGGTCCGGGTAATCGCCGAAGGCGTCCTAGTCCAAGGGGCGGGGCGTTCGCTGCCTCTACTGAGACGATTCCTTAACCGTCACAATGAAGACCTGCATCTGGCAACTTTTGAGATTCTCCGCCGTATCGGTCCGGCGGCCATTCCGATGCTGGTGGATATGCTTCGACAAGATCGGGCGCCCATCCGGCGAAGCGCCGTTGATGCCTTGATCGACCTGTCCCCCGATACAGAACGGATACAACCGGCGTTGAGACGGGCACTGAGAGACCCGGATTCGCTTGTCGCGCGCGATGCCGCACGTGCCCTGGGCGCCTTGGGCCAGAGGGCAGGTCCTTCGGTATCCGCTCTGGTCCAGGCTCTCTCGCACGAGGAACCACACGTCCGCCTCTACTCTGCGGAGGCCCTGGCGTCCATCGGTCCTAAGGCGGCCAAGGCGACAAAGGACCTGGCGAGAGCCGTGGGCGATCCGATTCCCGGCGTCCGATGGGCGGCGTGTGAGGCCCTCGCAAGCATCGGACCGGCCGCGCAGCCCGCTGTACCGCAGTTGAGTGAAGCTCTGAAGGATGAGTTCCTTTATGTGCGCCTCTGCGCGGCCGGAGCGCTCGGAAGCATCGGGCCAAAGGCACGGACAGCCCTGGGACCGCTGAGAGTAGCGGCTGGCGACCCAGCACTGCGTAACGAAGCTGAGTGGGCGTTGAATCGGATCGCGGGCGTCGAGTCTGGAGAGCCGGTCGTCTCTCCTCTCGTGCCCGCGGCTACTGTCGCACCCCAACTCCATTCGACGGTGACTCAAACCGGCAATCCTCCGGTTGACTGGGATACGATCACTGGGCGGAACATCGTCTGGAGTGTCGAGTTGGGAAACGACACCTTTGGCCAGCCCGTGGTTGCCGGCGATACGGTCTATGTTGGTACCGACAACGCCAGGCATTTGAATCCCGCCTGCCAGGAAGAGTGCGGCGTGCTCATGGCCTTTTGGGTGACGGATAGCACGCTTCTTTGGCAGGACGTGGCCCCGCGAGTGCAGCGCGGCCTGCGGGAGTTCCTGTTGCCTTCGACAACCAGTGCGCCGTGTGTGGAAGGAAACCGATTATACTATGTCACCGCTGAGTGCCAACTCCGCTGCCTCGACACCCAGGGTTTCCGCGATGGCGAGAACAATGGTCCGTATCGGGAAGAGGTCTTCCAAGACAACGCCGCGGCCGACATCATCTGGGAACTGGACCTGTGCGCCCGCCTGGGCGTCTTTCCACATGAAGCCTCCAACAGCGAGGTGTTGCCCGTGGGTGATCTGCTGATAGTCGCTACCTCCAACGGCCAGAACGAAGGCCATACGCGCGGTCCCTCGCCGCGCGCCCCAAGTCTGATCGCGGTGGACAAACACTCGGGCGAAGTGGTCTGGCGTGCCATCGGCCCGGGTGGGCAGGTGCTGCACGGCCAGTGGTCCAGCCCCGTAGCGGCCAATGTCTACGGGCGCACGCAGGTGCTCTTCGGGGCGGCGATGGCTGGCTGCGCGCCTACGACGCGGCGTCGGGCCGCGAACTCTGGCGCTTTGACGGCAACCCGAAAGACGCCCGCTGGCTGCCGCGCCCCGGCGTCCTTTCGCGCAGTTCGATCATTGCTTCACCGGTCTTCGCCGACGGCCGCGTCTTCCTTGCCATGGGGCAAGATCCATTCCACGGCAACGGACCTTCGTTTGTCCATGCGATCAGTCCCAACGGCCGGGGAGACGTCACCGAAAGCAGTCTCCTCTGGACTTCTCGCGAGGTCGGTCGCGTGGTGGGAACGCTCATCGCGAAGGACGGTCTGCTGTACGTTGGGGACCTGGGCGGAACGCTTCATTGTCTGGACGCGGCCACTGGCGCCCACGTCTGGAAGCACGAGACGAACGGGGCCATCTGGGGATGCCTTCTGCTGGCCGGCGACCGGCTCTACGTTGGCAACGTGGAGGGCGGCCTGACCGTGCTTCGTGCCCGACGGCGCAAGGAACTGCTGGCACAGATGGAGATGGATGCGCCCCTATATTCGCGTCCGGCGCTGGCCGGCGATGCGCTCTATCTGGCCACCGCACACCGGTTGTACCTCATCGCGGCAAAGGGTTTGAATCCAGTGTCGCAGGGCGAGCAAAACATGACCCGCGCGCGCGACCGGCTATCGCAACAGTAGTTGTATGCGCAGGGCGGTTGGTAAGTTAGGTTCTTGGGAGGCCACAACCCGCGGCGAAGAACAGGACCTACAAACGGATGACGGAGGCGGAGCGGAGCAGCCTTCACCGATGGCGGAAAGAAGGGCACGGTGGGCGGGAGATCGGTCGGCGACTGGGCCGAGCGGCCAGCCGCAGCACGCGGGAGCTGGCGCGGAACTTGGGGCGGCGTGGGTGGCGGGCAAAACAGGCGCAGCGGCAGGCGGAGGCCCGTGCCCAGCGCCCTGGCCCCCGGCGCTTCACGGCGGCGGGGCGGCCGGAGGCGGAGGCCCGGCTCCAAGCGGGTTGGCCGCCGGCGATGATCGGTGCCCGCGCCCGGCTGGAGGGCCGACCGTGGGTGCGCAAAGAAACGATCTACCAGCATGTCTACGCTGTCCCCGGCAAGCTGGGCGCGGCCGCGGACGGATCCCGAATCAACGGATGATTGATCCCGAATTCCGAAGTAGACCGGCGTTTTTGGGGTGCCGGCAGCCCCAGGTTTCAGATGTGACCGCCCCCCAGGACCAGACGGTCCTCGGGTGGCACCAACTTCGGCGAAGGGTATTTCAGCCAGTCCAAAGCCGCGTACACCAATGGCTTATGCTTGCGCAAACCACCCCACGCCGCCGACAGTTTGATCACCACGTCGCGCCCCATCACCC
>CAINDV010000468.1 GCA_903847485.1 uncultured Verrucomicrobiota bacterium | reverse complement strand
CGCTTTGAAACTGCTACCGGCCAGGGCTAGCCGGGCCACCGTGAGGCAGCCCGACTGGCCGTGTAGCAGGCTTCCGACGGCGCTCAGGTTGCGTCCCCGCAGAGCCCTATCCTCCGCTGAAGCGGGGGGACTTTGCGGGCCGGTGGTCGCGTGCCGCAAGTAAAACCTCGGCTGACCTGTGATTATTCCAGTTTTGATCGCACAGACCTTTCCAGTTTTGATCGCACCACGACAGCACTAATCTGCCACTACTCGCCCAGTACACCGCCACTACCCTTTCTCACACAGTTTCTCACACAGTCCAAGGTCGAAATCGGGCCTGATTCCAGCCTATTCGCGGAAGGCCAGCGCGTCTTGCTTGCTCTGCAATTCAAGGCCGTTGGCCAAAGTCGCCCGCTGGAACCTAACATTCTGGTAATGCCGTTGGGTTGGGCAGTGGCCCGCGGATGAGCCTAGTTCGGGCCGAGCGAACCTCACTTGCCTGATAGCGTTGGTGGACAAAGAAAGGTCAGCGGCGGCTTTCGTGCGATTTCATCAGGGAACTGGCGTTCGTGCTGCTTAACCCAGTACCTTTTCACCACCTCGGCGACATCGTCCGGAGGACCGAGAAGCGGCGGAAATGGGATCTGGTGAAAGAACAATTCGACGCCACCAGGGCCATGGAGTATCGTGACCGCATCCGACGCAACCCCCTCCGAACTGCCGGAGAAGAGACTGCCGGAGATAATTTGATCATGATTGCAAGATGCCTTTTGTTCCTCGCCCTCGCGACGGCGCTGCCTGCGGCGCAAAGCGAGAAACTTCGACTCCTGATACTGAGCGGGGCCAACAACCACGATTGGAAATCCACCACGCCGGTATTGAAAAGCATGTACGAAGCCAGTGGCTGGTTTACCGTGGATGTGACTGAGGACGTCCCCGCGCTCACTGGGGCTGACTTCGTGAAGTACGACGTCCTAGTTTGTAACTATACCACGTACCCGAAAATCGAGGGCCATCGCTGGCCCGCCGCGACGGAGAAAGCGTTTCTCGACTACATCGCCGCCGGCCACGGGTTTGTGCTCTTCCACGCCGCGAGCACTGCTTGGGACGACTGGCCGGAGTTCGGCGATCTCATCGGGTTGACCTGGCAGAAGAACCCAACCACCGGCAAGAACATCAGCGGCCATGGGTCTCAGCATTCCTTTGCGGTCACCCTCACGGACACCAATCACCCGGTCACGAAGGGGATGAAGGACTTCCAGCACGTCACCGACGAACTCTATCACCGCCAACGCCTGCACCCCGGGGCGCAGGTGCTGGCGACGACCTTCTCCTCTCCCGCGAAGATTGGCAGTGGCACTAACGAACCCATGGTCGTGGTGACGGAGCTTGGCCAGAGGCGGATGTTCCATTGCGCCATGGGCCACCATGCTGCCGCGATGGCGGGTGCCGGTTTCCAAGCGCTGATGTTACGGGGCACCGAGTGGGTCGCCAGCGGGCAGGTAACCATCCCCGGTCCCGCCGATCTGCCCGCGCCCCGCAGCCCGGAAGCGGTAAAACAGCAGTAAAGACACCGACATTTACGCAACAACAAGGTCCTCTCCGTTGAAGCCATTATGAAAACAAGAATCATTGCCAATGAATTGACAACCCGACGCGCGTTTCTCGGCAGCGCGGCAGTCCTGGCGGCCTGTGCCATTGTGCCGGGGCGCGTGCTGGGAGCCGAATCGCCACTTATGATAGCTGCCGCGTCTGACAAGCCCAACTCCGTCTTCAACGGGGTGCGTATCGGGTGTATCACCTACAGCTATCGCGGCGCCATCAATTCGGCTCAGGACACTCTGAAAGCCCTGATTCAGGATGGGCTCAGCGAAGTGGAACTGATGGGTGGGCCGATCCAGGCATTCGCCGGCATAGGCAAGGAGGCACAGTCGGGGAAACCGACCGACGCCGAGCTCGAGGCGCAACTGGCCAAATGCCGCGAACTGCGCAAGATCTATAATGATGCGGGCGTTAACATCCACATCCACAAGATGGATTTTGGTCCGTCGGATGAGGCGATTGACTTCAGCTTCCAGGTGGCCAAGGCGCTGGGGTGCGTGGGCATCACCACCGAGCGATCGGAGTCGTTGGCCAGGAAGCTCGCGCCGTTCGCGGACAAGCACAAGATCTGGGTGGCCTTCCACAACCATACGAACAACTACCCGGTGATGGATAAGCCTGACCCGATCCTGGCTTACGGCCAGTACATCGGCTTCAACTTCGATATCGGCCACTATTTCGCGGGCACCAAGGGGTTGTCGCCGATTCCGGTGATTGAGAAGTACCACGACCGCATTGTCAGCCTGCACGTGAAAGACCGGACAGCCGACGGCGGCAACCTGCCCTGGGGCCAGGGGAAGACGCCAATCAAGGAAGTTCTCCAGTTGATGAAGGAGGAAAAGTGGACGTTCCCGGCCGACATCGAGCTTGAATACCAGATTCCGTCCGGATCAAACGCCGTGGCGGAGGTGGGCAAATGCGTTCAGTACTGCAGGGAGGCGCTTGCCTGAGCAAAAACCAGCGCGACCTTCGCCGCGCTTCGCTCCGCTCCCCCCGGCAGGCGAGAGTCGGTTTTGAACTCTCGTGGAATGGAGGCGGGAGTCGGAATCGAGCGGTTTATGCTCTATTTCCTGAGCAAATTCTCGCAGCAAACCGCTGATAGTCAAGGCTACTCAGCACCTACCAAGACCTACCACGGCTAGCCCATTTACCACTCTTGAACTGAAGCTTTTGCTGAAGGCGGATCTCGTGGTGGAGCATTGCCGGGGAGCAGTTCGTGCTCAGGGCAAACGCATTAATACCCCCTGATTTACCAATGATTTCGGAATTCGGCGTGGAGAAACCCGAGGATTTCCAAGGTTGCCAATGAAGTGAGGGCGAAAAAATGTTGAAAACAAAGGGCCGTTTAATGAAGGGTTGCTTCATCTGAGAGCGTGTGGAGATCGCGGGCAGGGGCACGATGAGATTTGACTGAACTTTTTCCAGGCGCAGCCAGACCTTGCCTCCATGCTTTTGGCCTTGCCCCCAGCCGAATCGGAAGTTCTGGAGCG
>CAINDV010000467.1 GCA_903847485.1 uncultured Verrucomicrobiota bacterium | reverse complement strand
CGCGCACCATCCTAAATCCTCTGTTTTCTTCTCACAGCACCGATCCCAGCCAGGCCACTGCCCAGACGACTTTCGCTGAATATCCCAATGAAATCAAAGCTTTTGCTTCCGTCGCTAGCTGATGCTTGCGCAAGAAATCCGGGTGCCCTGCCTTAAGAAAGGTTGACGCCCCCGGCGCATTCAACCTACGTTCACCACCGGTTCGCGGCACATTCGCGACGTAAAATTGGCAAACATTGGCAAACAGCGTCCAACGTATGGAACGGAAGACAACCGTCCAAAAATGGAAGATTCGCGGGCAGACCCAGTGGGCTGTCCACCGGGTTGAAGCTGGCAAACGCAAAAGGATCTTTTTTGACACCAAGAAGGCGGCGGACGCCGAAGCCTCGTTGCTGCGGTCGCAACAGGCCACCGCCGGCGACGTGTGGCTGACCCTCAGCGCCGCGGAGCGCCAACGGTTGATTCAGGTTCACTACGAGGCCCAACAATTGGGGGTCGATCTCGCCGAGTTGCTGGCCGATTGGAAGCGCCGCCCGCGGTTCACGGGGACCAGCCCCGCGCTCGAAAAAGTGATCGCGGAAGTGCTGGCGGCCAAGGTCGCGACGGGCAGAAGCGCCCGGTATACCGAGTCGCTGGCCATCCCTCTCAACCAGTTCGCCAAAGGCCGCGAACGCTTGCCTATCGCGAACCTCAGCGTGCGCGACGTGGAGAGTTTTCTGAACTCAAAGAATCTCCGTTCCCGGCAGACTCTCCGCGCGCGACTGTCCACGCTGTTCCGGTTCGCGATTCGACGCGGCTACCGGGCGGACAATCCGTGCGACCGGCTTGAGTCGGTCAAGCTTATCAAGAATCCCCCGGCTATTTTGACGGTTGAGCAAACTCGAAAATGCCTGGACTGGCTGGACAGCAAACGCTCCCGGGCGTTCGGGTGGTTCGTGCTGACGACTTTCGCCGGATTGCGGCCAGAAGAAGCAGAGCACACGGCTTGGGATCAAATCCACTTCGACGAAAGCTGGATCCGCGTCGAGGCCCAAACCACCAAGGTCCGCCAACGGCGGGTGGTTTACCCGCACGCTACGGCCATGGCCTGGCTGCGCCGCGCCAAAAAGCAAGGCGCGGAATTGCCCCTCGCTAGGCAACCACGACGCCGGGCGATTCGGATGCTGCGCACCCTGCTGGGATTTGCCATTTGGCCAAAGGACGTGACCCGTCACAGTGCGGCCTCTTACTGGTTGGCAGACTCCGGCAACGCGGCACAGATCGCCACCGCCTTGGGCCACAGCGAAAACGTATTGCGCAAGAACTACATGGCTTTGGTTACCAAGGCCCAGGCCCAGGAGTTTTGGCAATTGTGACCGCAGGAAACCCCGTAGTCGTCGCCGAGAACCAGGAGATTCGGGTGCATGGCGGCGGCGGGGATCAGGACGCGGGCGTTAGAACCGCTTTCGACCGAGCGCAGGGCTCCGGCCGCCACGGCGCATCGAGATGATGCAGCGCAATCAGGCGTTCTTGCACGTTGGCGCCGGTCCCCATTTTCTGCGTGGTGCCGAAGAGGATGCGGACTTTGCCAGCCCGCACGTCGCAGAACAGTTGCCGCTTGGCGGCGTCTGGATGTAGGTCACTGCCGGAACATCTGCATCGACTCCGTTGCATTTACGAAGCGGCAAATAATGG
>CAINDV010000466.1 GCA_903847485.1 uncultured Verrucomicrobiota bacterium | reverse complement strand
TCGCTCACGGTCTGGCTCGCTGGCTCACCATACACGTGGATCAACAGCGGATACTTTGCGGACGGATTCAACCCCGGAGGTTTGAGACACCACGCATCGAGCGATACCCCGTCGCCGATGTCCACCTTCAACAACTCGGCCGTGGGCAGTTTCAGCGTGGCCAGCTTTTCCCGGAGCTTCTGATTGTCCGCCAACACCCGCACGACCTTGTGTCCGGGAAACTGGACGAGTTCCACCACCGGCGGATTGGTAACGGTGGAATACGTGTGCATCGCCCATTGGGCGTCCGGCGAAAAGTCGTAGGTGTGCCAGCCGGGCTGCGCTACTGGCGACAGGCGCTCCGGTGTCCCGCCACCAAGGCGCGCCCGGTAGAGGTAATGCTGGGTCGGGTTCTCCGGCGAGGCCGAAAAGTACAGCCAGCCGCTCTTCTCATCCACTGCCTCGACTTGAATGACATCGAAATCGCCGCCGGTAATCCGCGTAAATTGCTGCCCATCTGTGCCCGCGGAATACGCGTGTCGCCAGCCGTCACGCTCACTCAACCAGAGAAATCTCGACCCGCCATCCACCCAGCGAACCGGATTCTCGTTCTCCAGCCAGGCTGCGTCGGATTCCGTGAGGACGGTCCGAACCGCGCCGCTCTTCGCGTCGGCGAGCATCACGCGATTGGTGTTCTGGAGGCGATTGAACTGCTGCACGAGAAGCCGCTTGCCATCCGGCGACCACTCCGCGTGGGGGATATAGTGGTTGCGCGGGTCGCCCGGGATATCGAGCCAGCGCACTTTGCCGCCGGTGGCGCTGATCACTCCCAGCCGGGTGGCGGAATTGGTTTCGCCCACCTTGGGATAGGGAAATGACATGATCCGGGGGTATTGGTCATCCGTGTTGTTGATGAGGTGGAACTGGCGCACGCCGCTCGTGTCGAACTGCCAAAAGGCGATGGACCGCCCATCCGGACTCCAGCGAAACGCATCGCGAATGCTCAACTCCTCCTCGTTGACCCAGTCCGAGGTGCCGTTGATGAGCGTGGACGAGCCGTCCTTGGTAAGTGCAGTGATTTTCATCCGCCGCAGTTCCTGGACATAGATGTTGTTCTCGCGCACATAGGCCACGCGCGTGGCGTCTGGGGAGCACTTGGCGAACATCAGCGTGGAGGGCGCAGCGTTGCCGCCGAGCTTCTGCAATCGGCGCGAAGTCAAGTCGAGCACCCAATAGTCGCCCCGCGTGTTCCGGCGCCAGACGCGCTTGCTGTTGGAGTAGAGCAGGAGCTTCGACTCATCCGCGGAAAACTCGAACGACTCGACTTTCAACGGTTCGCTCTGACCCTCCGGGACGAAAGCGCTCGCCGGCATGACGATTTCCTTGTGGCCGGTCGCTGCATCGTTCCGCACCAGGTCGCGTCCTTTGCCGCTGGTTTGCGGCGCATCGAGGGTGAAGTAGGACGCCGTGCGTTTGCTCCACTTGTATTCGCCCAAGCCGCGCTCCCTGAATTCACTGGAGTCAAAGATTCGGTCCAGCGTGAGCAACGTGGGATCGACCTCGACGTTTTGGGTGCGCTGGTTGGAAGCCGAAAGCCCCTCGGCAGCCATTGCGGCGGTCGCTGATAAAGCGAGCGCCAGGACGATTGAAGGCGATGATTTCATTTAGTCGGGATCTCCGTTTGGGAATGGGCACTCCAGAGTGTTTCGAGGAGGGCAAATATCTCCGGGTCGTGCTGCTTCAACTCGTCCCGGGTGAATGGGAAGAAATCGTTGCGGCTGAATAATGCCTCGCTGGTCTCAGCGAAGTACTCCTGAGGGTTCGTGATCGCATAGGCCCGCCCGAAGGTATTGGGCTTGCCGTTGCCATGCCATTGCTCGACCCGGTCGTATTTGCCGCTGGCTCTGGCTTTCTCATAGGCAGCCTTGATCTCGGGATTGGAAAATCCTTGCGGCAAGAACCGGTCGTGATACGCGTGAGCCAGTTCATGCAGCGCGAAGTTCGGCATCCGGTTCATCTCCCGTTCGAAGTTGCGGATGTCGGTGAACTCGACTCCCTTGGCCATCGCCGGGTCGCGTCCGTTTTCCCGCAGCCAGCCGGCCCCGGGATGATACTCCGCGCGCGGTTTCACACCGGGATATTCGGGAGAGAAGTAGAGCAGCACCTTCTGCAATTCGATGACCGCATGGGGCGGCACGACGCGGACGATTTCCTGCAGTTGCTTTTCGAGCAGTTCGAAAGCGCGCGCGGTTTTCGCGCGATCCGCGCCGAGGATCGCTTTGTTGATGTGGACCTTCCAGCCGAGCATCTCGCGTGTTTCGCGGCCGGATTTCCCATTGGCCGCCGCATCGCGCGCCACAGCCATTTCCTTGATCACGGCTTTGGCGTGCTTTAACCGCTCCGGCCACATGAACGTCGGCGCCGTTGCCGGATCGTATCCCTCCATGTGACCGGTGAGCCGCGTGGTGGGTTTGGTGTATTTCAGCTCGGTGTCGCCGAATACCTCGCGGCACAATGCGGCCAGGCCAGGACCGTATTCGAGCAATTCGGCGCGCGTGTTGACGTGATTGTGGTCGTGGTCGTTCTCGCGATTGTTGTCGAACCACGACTGGACGCCCTCGGCGAAATACTCATGGTGATTCACGCCCGCGTATTTGCCCCTCCAAAGACGGGCTTTCATCGCGCTGTCGTAAGTCTTCTTTAGGCGCGCATCGAACGTGGGGTCCACATTGACCAGTCCGCGCAGGTGCATGTTGTGCGCGAATTCGTGGATCAAGATGTTCTCCGTCGAATAAGGATCGCCGCCATAGGCGAGCAGGTTTTCTTCGGCACAGGAACAGAACGGATCCGTCTCGCTGCCGCCCATGCCCCGGGCGCGGGCGTCGCGATAGTCACGGGCGGAGACACCTGGAGCTCCGGCAACCGGCTCGTTGGCCAGCCATTCCCACTCCGGCTGGTCCGTGGTGAACTCATTCCACGCGAGAATGGAGAGTCGCGAGCCGCTCTTGATCATCGCCTCACGCACGTCCGGCCGCTTGGCAAGCATCAGGTCCACGAGGTAGGCGGCTTCCTTGAGGGCGTGGGGGGTCACCTTGGCCGACGCGACAACCGGATAACCGTGTGCGGTGAGCCGCTGGGTGTAGAACGCCGGCACACCGTCCTTGTCCGGCGGATCGAAGCGAACGGCCTGCACCGGCACGGTGTTGGTCACGGTGACCTCGGCTTTGTTCTCCCGTCCGACAATGCCGAACCGGTGGCCGATGGTCGTCGTGATGACAGTGTTCTGCCCGGGCGCCACCGACCCGTTGGGCACGCGCTCGGTGTCCTCTTTGAGCCAGAACACGTCCACCGCCTGCTTGCTGCCGTTGATGACTTGGAGCTTCGGGCGTGGCGACGCGGCGACGGCGGGTTGCGGATGGAAAACGCAAAGCAGGTAAGCCAGGCCCGCGCAAAGATAAGTGGCGATCGGTTTCATGGATTGATCCTAAGCCTGGGC
>CAINDV010000465.1 GCA_903847485.1 uncultured Verrucomicrobiota bacterium | reverse complement strand
TACCGCATCCCCGAGGGGGCTGCGACCGGTTGGGCCACGCTTGCTCCGATCCCACTGTCTCCGACCGTGAACAACGACAGCGGGGTGGGCGACATGGCGTATTTTGGCGGCTCTCTCTGGACGCTGGCGCGAAACGACTCCGGCGGCGGCACTCGTAGCGTCCTCTGCTATGACAAGGCAACCGACACCTGGACGATGGGTGCTCCGCTCACCAGCGGTGACCCCAATGCGGGCATCGTGGTCGTGGACACGGACAAAATCTATGGCGGCTGGATCGGCTGGGATCAGTTCGTGAATATCACCGACTGGCAGGCCGGGGGCTCGACCAAAGTGGTTAATCTGGGTGGCGGTGCAGCACATCCATGGTATGCCTGTGTCGGGCCGGATAATGCCTACTTCCTCAAGCATTACAATGTCGCCACCACTGCCGGGGTGCTAGCTAGCATCAACAAAGTCGGCACGCCAGCTAACACGAACATTGCCGGCTTGCCCTTCAATCCTGGTATGGGCTGTGCCATTGAGTATCTGCCCGGAACCCTGTTCACCAATGATAATCATGCCCGCCTGTATGTGTTGCGCGGCGGCACCGGCACCGGCGATAACGACGGCGGCAGTTGGACGTCCGCCACGTCCGTGGACCAGCTTGCCATCTATGACTTGGTGACTAAGACATGGGAGTTACAGACGCTGCCCTTTGCCGTGGATGATGGCTCGGAAATGTGTCTGGGGAATCAGACGCTCTACATTCTGGCCGCGAACAGTGATGCGCAGCCGCTGAAGATGCTTTACTTGGGGCCGCCAGTGACCCCGACCATCATGCAGCAGCCGGTCTCGCAGACCATCTTTCTCGGCCAGTCGGCGACCTTCAGCGTTTCTGTCAGTGGCGGTGGCCCCTATGGCTACCAGTGGAGGCACGGCACGAACACCATCCTTGGGGCCAACAGCGCCAGCTATACGGTAGCGGTGGCATCCTACCCCGACAGCGGGAACTATAGCGTCGTTGTCACTAATGCCGCCGGTTCGGTCACCAGTCAGGCGGCAACGCTCTCGGTGTTGAGCCTGCCAATGTTTGCGAACCTAACAAACAGCCTGGTGCTGCACTTGACGTTTGACCGTGACTTCGTCACTGACTCCTCCAGCCGCGGCAATAACGCCATAGTGGGCGGGTCGCCTAGCCCGGTTCCCGGCAAGCTCGGCAACGCAGTCCAGTTGAGCACGGATGTTGGAGGGGGCACATACAACTTCCTACAGGTCTATGATCCCAACTCCGACTTCCAGTTGGAAGCTACGAACAGCTTCACGATTGCGTTCTGGTTGAAATGCACGAACTCGTTCAGCGATCTGCCAATCATCGGCAACGCCATCGGTTCCACCTACAACGCGGGTTTCGTGCTGACCGAATCCGGCAACCGGTTCGAGTGGACGTTGACCGGCTCGGACACCGGGCAGGTTGCGGCCGATCCTGCGGGAGGCCCGCTCCTGACCAATGGCACCTGGCATCAGGTGACCCTCGTTGTGGACCGTGACACCCAGGTGGCACGCTCCTATGTGGATGGGGTGTTGATTGATTCACGCTCCGTCGGCGCAGTGGGCAGCCTCATCACTGGCAACGTCCTGTGCATCGGCCAGGATCCGAGCGGC
>CAINDV010000464.1 GCA_903847485.1 uncultured Verrucomicrobiota bacterium | reverse complement strand
TCAAGAACCTGCCGGTGCTCACCCGCTGGCTTGAGGGCATCCGCAGCCGCTGGCCCAATGCGGAATGCCTCACCCAGGGCGAATTTGGGGGGCTGTGGCGCCGGCACTATCCCGACAACGCCCATCTGAACTACCGCTTCGCTCAGCGGGGCACCGGCGTTGGATGCAGCGATGCCAACCTCGAAATCCGCTGGTTCATGAATCGCCAATTCCGTCTGGCGCTGCTACATGATTGGGAGAAGTCATCGCCGGAAGCCGTGATTGACTTCACCCGCTATGATCTTCCCGCCCACGAACCGCAGGATCAGGGCCGCAATTGGAGCCTGCTGGGGCGGATCAATCAAAAGCAAACCCGTCCGCAAGACCCACCCTGCGCCCTGACGGCCTTGCCGGAAGACGACCGTGCCCTGATACGGTCGGTAATTCCTAATCTGGGCGCTTGAACGAATCGATACCCACGCACCTAATAACAGGACAACCACAAATCCATGAAGGACGTCACTCCACCCGGCAACGGCACGCTCCGTGGCACCGCGCCGAATGTGATCTACTCGCCCGCCGCCAACTACAGCGGATCCGACAGCTTCACCTTCAAGGTCAACGACGGACTGCTCGACTCAGCGGTTGCGAACGTGGCAATCACCGTCACGACGCTAACCGATTTCGCCGTTTGGGCGGCGATGTTCGCGGGCGCGAACCTCACCGACCCGAACGCCGACTTCGATGGCGACGGGTTGAGCAACAATTACGAACGCATCTGGGGACTGAATCCAACCAATGCCGCCTCGCGGAATCCCTTCACATCCCTGTCCGGCCTGGCGAACGGCACTTTCAGCTACACGCGGCGTGTTTCGTCGCGCACCGGCCTAAGCTACACCGTGTGGACCTCGACCAACCTGCCCACGTGGGCTCAGGACACGGGGGCCATCCAGACGCCCGGTGCCGCAGTGGCCGAAGTCGAGACCGTGTCCGTCACAGTGAGTTCTGCGTTGGTCACCGGCCCGCAGCTATACATTCGAATTCGTGCCGCACAGCCGTGAACCGACCACCGCTATGGTATTTCTTGCCCTCACCGCCAGACCAACTCCCGCAGCGGCCTTCTCCAGCAGCACCAAGGTCCCCACGGTCGAATTATCCGACTTGGCGAGTTTTGCCGCGCAGACAAGGAGCAACAAGTGGTTTTCCCGGTCTTCCAACGAGTCCGGCGTGGCGGACGTTTTCATCAAGACCCTCACCATCCTCACAGCGGCCTCGTTCCTGTGGACGGGTTTGGCCGCGGCGGAGCAAACCAACGCCGCCGGACCCTCCCTCATCGGCCACCGCTTCTTCACCTTCAACACCGTCGTCCGCGTGCGGCAGATCGAAGTCACCCGCGACACCGCCCACGGCCCCGACGAATCGAGCGTCCACACCCCCGCCGAGGCCCGCACCTTCCGCGAGGCCATTGCGAACGCCTGGCCCGGCGCGCGCATCACCTGGGCGTTCAGTTGGCTTGCGCTCCACGACGAGCGCGAGTCCTACCGCGAGCTGCGCGGTCTCGTCGTGTCCTATCATAAGAAGTTCGGCGACGAGATCACGTTCATCCCCGGCGCCTACTTCGCCAACATGTATAACACTCGCGAGCAGGTTAACCGCGACCTCCACGATGGCCTCAAGCGGGTTTCCGAAATCGTCGGCGACGGCTACCGCCCGAAGAGCGTGGTCGCCGGATTCCTCGCCGCCGATAACCTCCGCTACCTGGCCGAAAAGGAAGGCATCCACGTCTGCCAGGGCAGTATCTGGAGCCAATATGCGGTGGACAACGGTGATGGCGAGGGCTCGATCTGCTATCCGTATTACCCGTCGCGTGAGCACTTCTGCAAGCCCGCCCGCGGCGCGGATGACTTCATTGATTGCGTCAACCTCGACGGCTGGACCGTTGACTTCCTCTGCGCTCGCATCCCTGGCGCGCGGACCGTCAATGGCGAGCGCTGGCGCAGCCGCCAGGGCGTCGGCCCCATCGAGACGCTGCTCGACATGGGCACCGAGCGGGGGCTGAAGGCGATGCTGGCCACCACCGCCACCCATTTCGATGACGGCTTCGCGCGCAACGGCTTCGGCTGGGTGACCTGCGGTTGGGAGATGAGCCTGGTCGAGGCCCGCAAGATCTACGGCTACGGCGGCCGCAACGGCATGGAAGGACTGCACCTCTGGCTCACCGAAATCCGCAAACGCTGGCCG
>CAINDV010000463.1 GCA_903847485.1 uncultured Verrucomicrobiota bacterium | reverse complement strand
GTGTCGGGCCGCAGCAGGTGAAGTTCCCCGGCATAAGGGCACGATCTGGCCTCCCATCACGAAATCGCCCCCGCTTGCATACCGCCCAAACGCAGTCCCGATCAACAACGACAGCCCTTTCCTCCGCTGGGGATAGGCTCTATACTAGCGGCATGGAAACTCCTGCAAGCGTGCGCCTGGACAAGTGGCTCTGGGCAGTCCGGCTCTTCAAGACCCGTAGGCTGGCCGACGACGCCTGCCACGCCGGTCATGTCAAAATCGCCGGCGTCAGCGTCAAGTCCTCCCACTCGGTTCGTCCGGGGGAGACGCTCAACGTCCTCGCCGGTGGCATTCGGCGCACGATCAAAGTGCTGGCCTCACTGGATCGTCGCGTGGGGGCCGCCTTGGTGAGCCAGGCGCTCGAAGACCTCACCCCCGCTGCCGAATATGAGCGCGCCCGGCAGCAGGCGTCTGCCGCCGCGGCCACCTCATTTCCCACGGGCCACGGCCGCCCCACCAAGAAAGACCGGCGGCGGCTGGAGGAGGGGAGAATGACGAATGACTAAAGAATGACGAAGCCAGAAGCACGAAGCGCGTTGAATTGCCGGCGGGACAGAGCGCCGGGCTGGGCACAGAACCGGACAGTCGGAGGCGGCGGTTTGTCATTTGGATTTCGGGCTTCATTCGTCATTCGTCATTCGCGCCTCGCCATGCAGTTTCAGGTTTTTTCAAAAGACAGTTGCGCTGGAGCGCAAATTGATGCACAAGTGCGCCCCATTTTTTACCTATGAAACAAGTTGCCAATACTAAAACGACGACCAAGACGATGTCCGAGGCCCAATTGCTCGAGCTGCTGAAACAGGTGTTGCCCAAGGCCACCCGCGATCCGCAGCTCGCTGGACGGATTTACCAAGCCATCGAATCCGAACTTAAAGCCAAGGCACGTCTCACCGCCTTCGACAAATTCTGCGGCGTAGTCGAACTGCCGAATCTGGAGGCCAAGACGATCGAGGACGTGAAGCTCCAGCTTGCCGCGTCGTTCGGCGGCGGAGACGTGACGCTCAAGCCCAACCGCAAGGAGCAAAGCCTCGCGGTGGAGGTGGATTTGCCCGACGGCATGCAGTTGAGCAGCGAAATCAAGGTGCGCCCGGTGCTCGCGGAAGAGAGCGGCGAGCAGGATGTGGCGCTGAAGTTCGTCCCGTTTCCGGTCTGCCTGCCGGGGGATCCCGAACTGGTCTGGCTGATGGCCCGGCACGAAAACCTATCGCCCGAGGAAGGCTCCATCGCGCTGGCCAAGGTGGAGGAGGAGTTCTGGGCGTCCAAGACCGGCCAGAAGCTCCTGCGCGACCGCGTGGAACGGTCCTTCGCGGAATTCATCTCCCGCGTGCCCGGCGGCATGTTGTCCGAGGTCGGCCTCAAGCGGCATTACAAGATGCCGGAGCCGATCCGCTCGCACCGGCGGCTGGCGACGAAAGGGCGCTAAACTGAAATTCGGAATGAAGGCTGTGGAGCCAGCTTCATTCTTGATTTGTCGTTCGACCACCCAGTTCGATGACAGCGAAGCAGCGCACAATTCTCGGATGGACGACGTTGATTGTTCTGCCGGTTTCCTACGTGCTGGGTTCGGAGATTTACTACGCACGCAGCATTTCGCCAAAGGGCGTCTGTAGCGTGCGTGATTTCTTCGATCGCTTTGGCGAGCCTCAACGTATCCGCATTGTTGAACGTCAAGGGCGGAGCTATTACGAGTTTACCGGGCACCTGCCTTCGGTTTGGGTAGCTGCATTTCCCTCCGGAGCGCCAGCCTACGTTTTTGATGAGCAAGGAAGTTTTGTCGGCTGGTGTAGCGATCCCGGCGACGCTCCGAGCCATCGGCGCACCTGGCCTTTGCAGAGCACAAACCGGGTCGAAGTTGAGATCGTCAGAAAGAAGTTGGGAATATGATCACTTGGTCCAATAGGCCGGACGAATCGAATTCCGCGATAGCCAATCAGTTTCAAGTCGGGAGTCATCAACAAACGGTCGGCGATCCGGAACGTTCGGAATTCGCTGTGGACCTCTCCGCCACCCATGGCTAAACCCCTCACTTCGCACACCTGCAAGCTGACTGACGACCAGGCGACGACGCTGGAGGCACTGGTCCGCGAACGCGGCTGGAGCTTCCGCGAGGTGCCCTACGCACGCTTCGCCGCCGAGCAAGCGGGCGTAAACGTCGTGTTCTACCAGAGCGGCAAGCTCGTCGTGCAGGGCAAAGGCACTCAGGAGTTTGTCGAATTCGTGCTGGAGCCGGAGATTCTCAAGGAGGCGCGGCTCGGCTACGAAACCATCCTGAATCCCGACCTCCTCCTGCCGCGCATCGGCGTGGACGAAAGCGGCAAGGGCGACTTCTTCGG
>CAINDV010000462.1 GCA_903847485.1 uncultured Verrucomicrobiota bacterium | reverse complement strand
TTGGCGGTTCTGGCTGTAAATGTCCTGATCCTCCCGGAAGATGAACCGGGAAATGGGTTGCTCGACCAACACGCCCCGCGCCACGCCCAGCAAAGTGGCGGCGGTAAGGTTCGCTTCCAGGATCAGCCCCGGCTCGCTGACGGTGACATAGCCCACCGGAGCCAGGTCGTAGAGGTCGAAATAGCGTGCCCGCGCAGCTTCCAGTTCCACCTGGGCCCGGTGCAGCTCTTCGTTCTGCATCTCCAGTTCGATCTGATGCACCTGCAACGCCTCTTGCACTCGCTGGTACGCGGACACATCCACGCAGTCTTCCGGCAATTGATCACGACCGTGCCGATGATTCCGCTTCGCTGTTATCGCAACCGAAAGTCGGTGGCCAGATGGGTGGCTGGGCGTAGGCGTCAGGATGGTTTTCACAAGGCAATTACCCGCTCAGTTGTTTTGACCGTTCACACGAAACTCTTGGGAGCCCCTGAGCTTCTGAGGGTGACCAACATTCTATTTCGCCGGTCAAGGCTGTAGCGATTGATGCCGTCGGTCCAAAGGCTGTGCGGTGTTCCTCCGCACTGCGGGTGGCCAGTGGCAGACGCACACGGAAAATGGTCCCTCGCCCAGGTTCGCTTTCGATTTGAATGCTACCGCCCTGCGCCTCCACCGCTAGTTTGCAGAAGGGCAAGCCCAGCCCGGTCGAAAACCTCCGCCGATCTTTCCGGGCCTCCACCTGGGCGAATTTCTGGAATACCTGCTCCCGGAACTCGGCCGGAATGCCAGGTCCGGTGTCGGCGATGGAAAGACGCGCGCACTGCTCCTCCGGGACGATTTCAATCCGGATGCAGCCATCCGGCGGGGTAAATTTGAGGGAGTTGTCCAAGAGGTTCTGGATGATCCGCCCCGTGAGGCTTGGGTCGCAATACGCCATAACCGGCTGGGCGGGCAGGTTGACCGATATTTGACGGCCGCGGGTCAGACCACCGAGCCGCTGGATTGTGGTGGTTGCTAATTGTCCGACGTCGCTGTGCTCGCAATGGAAGGGCATCTCGCCGGTTTCCAGGCGACTGACATCAAGCAAGGCGGCGACCATGTCGCACAAGGTCCGGGCCGCCCGCTGCGACAAACGCAGGTTAGCCTGGAAGTCCGTAGGAGTGCCTTCCTCCGTTGACAGCAGGTCGAGATAGCACACCAGTCCCGTCAGGGGGGTGCGCAGGTCGTGGACAATCATGTGAACGAGCGCATCGCGCTGTTGCTCCAACTGGCGCAGCTTTTCCAAGGCCACCTCCGCTTGGTCCCGCTGCCGCACCACTTCGATTCGAGCGTGGCGCAAGGCCAGGTGGTTGCGCACCCGAGCTTTGACGAGCGCGAGGTTATAGGGCTTGGTGATGTAATCCACCGCGCCAAGCTTCAGCCCTTTCTCCTCGTCGTTATCCTTGGTCAAGGCCGTCAGGAAGATCACTGGTATGTCGCGGGTGTCCGGGTTGGCTTGGAGTTCCGCGCAGACCTCATAGCCATCCATGCCGGGCATCATGATGTCCAAGAGAATCAAGTCCGGCTCCTCGGTGGCCAGCGCGGCAAGCGCGGTGGGACCGTCCTGGATGACACTCACATCATAAGTGTCGGCCAGTGTCGCTAACAAGACCTCTGTGTTGCCGACCACGTCGTCAACGATAAGGATCCTATCTCTCCGGGCCGGTGGCCGGGGAGAGACTTCCAAAGTCGCTTTCATTCCGATCGGCCGCGGCAGCTAGGACCGATCGTGCTGGCTTGGCCAGAAGGGATGGTGGCTGCGGGGATTATTTTGCGCTGTTTCATAAATGATGCTGTGGTGGGGCGGGTTCAACGGTGCGTGACGAGCGAAACGAGCGGCTTGATCGCACTTGCCTCCACTTCTGCACTGGTCATGGCGACAAACACTGTGGATTCATCGTAACTGACTCGCACTACTTGGCGGGTCGGTATGTGCACTTCGCTGGCCGAAAACCCGTGACCGGGTATGACCACCAGTTGCTGGATGGCCCAGCTCTGCCCATCCAGGAGAAAGTCGGCGACGTAGCCTAGTCTGCCATCGCTCCCCCGAGCGTGGTACCCATGCACGGCTTGCGTGCTGCGCAGATGCGCATCGGCACGTCCTGGCAACTCACCGCTGGCGGCGGTCGCTTCCGTAGCCAGTGGTTGGGGCGGTAGTTCCAAAAGCGGAAAGCCGCCCAAGCCCCACAAGCCGGTCCCCTCCCAGTAGTAGGGCCAACCGTAATAACGGTAGTAGTCCTCTTCGTATTGCCGCGATACGGGCTTGTGCGTCTCAATGGCCGGGCTGTCCTCAATCTGTTTTCTGGTCAGATTGACCCGCACATGTCTATCCAACTGTTGGAGCGTGCCAAAAGCGTGGGGCGCAATCAGAACCCTCCGTCCTGGCAACCAGGAACCAGTGTCAGCGACCACGTAGCGCACGGCCCAGTTCTGATCGTCAAAATAGACATCCTTTACGTGGCCAATGTCGCCGTCGGACGCGCTGAGTTTGTTTCCGTAGAGGTGGGCGATGCTTTGTAACATAGAGGTGCCGGTTTAATGGTTTTCTATGGCTTGGGTAACTCGCGTGCCTGAGGGCGAAGCGCCTGCCAGAGAGGCGGGAGCAATCCCGCAAGTTTGAGAATCGTTTGCAACGTGGAAGGCTTTGCCACGGCATCCGGCTCGCTGCCGCGCCGCCAAGCCGCCAGGCCTCCCACCAGCAACGCGGCCGCCGAGGCGATGGATCCGAAGGTCTTGGCGCGCGTGGCGAATGCGTGCAGCCCCATCGTCAGCGCGGACACTTCACCCGCCAGCAGAGCGCGGTTCAGGTCGCTTTCCGCGATCAGCATTTGCTTGCGCGCGGCAAGCGGGTTCAGGCGAGGATGGTTTCCAAACATAGCCGATCTTTCCGAAGTTGCGCGCGTGTGGCGGAAAGTGTCTCCCGGTCCCGCAGCAGCGCTGCCAGGCACCAGCAGAGACCAATCCCAGTTATCGCGTAGAGGCCGGTCAAGGTCAGGAGCACGGCCACCGGACAGTAGGGCCATAACAGAATGACAGCCGCAGCCGTGAGAGCCAGACCCGCCAGCAGCCCGAGCACTGCCACGCCGAACGCCAGCAAGATCGTGTGCAGGAGCCAGTCGCGCTCTTCCTGCACCTCCACCGCCAGCAGTTCCAGCCGATTCTCCCCAAGGGTCAACAACCTTTGCACCAACCGCCGGGCTGTGCCGGCGATGGGCTTGAAACTGTCAGTGACCGGACTCATGGCGAATCAATCGTGGCGGCAGGAGCATCGGCGACTGATCAGATAACCGAGGAGCGCGCCCAATCCCACGCCGATGGCGACGGCTTGGTAGGGGTGCGCATGCACCGCCACGTCGGCCGCCTTGGCACCTTCAACCGCCTTTTCACGCACACGACCGTAGATTTCTTTGCCGCTTTCCAAGGCGGCAGCCAGACGTTTGCGCGCTTCCCCTACTTGCTCCCCGGCCACGTCGGCGGTGGCGGTCATCAGGGCGCGCGCATCCTCGGCTAACTGACTCATGTCGTTACTGATTTCTGGTGTGTTTTGTTTCATAAATTTCTGGTTTTGGAGTTGTTGTTTAAAGGCAGGCTTGCCGCATCGGCGAGATGCGCGGCGGCGGGTGAACTTGCCACGGTCAAAATCGAGTTCTCTCCCCCGTACGGGTTAGGCACGCTTTCCCTGGCCAGCGGGTCAGGCATCCAGCGGCCGTCCACGACTAGACAGTATTCGTAGGTGCCCGGCGCCAGAGCAGTCTCCTTTAACCAATGACCGTTCCCGGCCGGGTGCAAGGGCTTGGCTCCTGGTTGCCACTGGTTGAATGTTCCCGCGACACAAACGGCCTTGGCCGTCGGATGAGTGAACTCAAAGCAAACAGGCACCAATTGGGGCACGTCGCCGCGAGCGTTGTTATGATTATGATTGTGCTTCATGGATGACAAAGAGGTGGATTTAGGGTTCGATATTTGAGAGGGCAGTCTGTTTCACGGGCCTAGCATGCGCTCGAAAGACTTCCGTGGCTATGGGGTGTTACCCCACCTCCCTTCGACAGATGACTCGTTGCAAATACATCCCAGAGGACTTGGAAAGCGCCATGAGGATACCATGGCGCCGGCCACGGTGAACTGGTCGCGGAATGGTTTCGGACCATGACCGCATGCCCCAGAGGGTGAGTCGCACCCGCCGAGCGTCGCCGACGGTCGTGTTGATCGCCACTGAGAGCGAGATACCATTGCGGGCGAGAAGCTGCTTAGCCGCGGAGCCCATGCGTTATGCGGCCAAAGCGAATCCACTTCTCTATTTCCACGGCCACAAACGCCAAAACCGCAACCACAGTGATGCGGAGCCAGGACTCGGGGTCAATCGGGGCAGTGTGGAAAAGTCTGTTCATCACCGGCACGTAGGTGAGGAGGAGTTGTGCGCCCAGCATCGCCAGCGAGCCGGCGATGGCCCACCGATTCGTGAGCCACCCGACGGCGAAGATGGAGTGGGTGAGGGAACGGCAACTGAAGAGGTAAGCGATTTCGACGACGACGATGACGTTTATGACCGTGGTGGGCGCGGCAGCTTCACTCGCGCCTTCGGCCTGCAATTCCCAAAAGAACAACCAGAACGCCCCGACCAGCATGATGAGCGAAACCAACCCGGTGCGCATCAGCAGCGGGAAGGTGAGCAGCGGACGCTTCGGGTCGCGCGGCGGGCGCGCCATGAGGTCGCGTTC
>CAINDV010000461.1 GCA_903847485.1 uncultured Verrucomicrobiota bacterium | reverse complement strand
TCCTGTCCGCCCGGTCGCCGTCCCCTGCCCAGCAGGCGGACAGGAATGTCCGCGCTCCTTTCAGTCGGGTTGTTTCGGATTTCGGGCTTCGGATTGCCTTTGGATTTCGGATTTCGGATTTCATTTGAATTTCGGGTTTAGGATTTCGGGTTTAGGATTTCGGCTTTCCCGCTGGCACGCTTGCGCCTCATTGCACCCGCATGATGTAGGCCAGGACGTAGAAGGGCGGCATGGTGTTGTGGGCCGTGTTACTGCCGTTGTTTTGGAGGCTGATGCCGGTGGTGGCGGCGAGTAATTCGGCGGCACCGGTACCTCTCGGCGTGCGGTCGGTGAGTTGAAACGCGCCGCCATTCCAGCCATCGCTTTCACTGTCGTGAAAACTGAAATTATGACCATGTCCGGGATCAGTCACCCCGTGGGTGTGGGTGGGCATTTCGGACGTGGTCAGCACGTGATTTTCTTCGCCGCCAGCCTGGCCGACCGAGCGCGCCGTGAGCCCGCTGCCAGTGCCCGATCCCAAAACGAAACGCCCCCGCAAGTCCGGGGTGTTGTTGTTGCCATTGCACAAGGCCCATCCACTTGGGACGGTGGCCCCTGACCACATGATGATGCCGCCGAGAGGAAAGGTCCCGTATCCCGAGATAGATCCGTTCACGACGACGTTGGTGCCAGTGACGCTGACAACCGGCTGCTTGGTTTCGTTGACCAGGCTGGCCGCGTTGGTGGCGAAGCCCGCGGAGACCGCCGCCGTGGCGTTCTGCGCTTGCATCGCATAGGGGGCGCTGACCAACTGCTGGCGCGGGCTGATCTCGACGGGCGTCGCGATGGCACCCTGCGGATTGGCCGTGATGGTCAGGCCCAGGTAACGACTCGGTCCCGCGAACGCCGAGAGTAAGTTGGCGACTGCCGGCGTGCCGGGCGTCGTCACCAAGCCGCCGTCGTCGTTCAACAGGATATTGAACAAGCCGCCCACCGCGACGTAGAGCGGATAGGAGCGGCCCCAGATGTAATCGCCGACGCCAGTCAGCGCCGGGGAGTCCCAGATGCGGAACTGGACCTGGTAGTAGCCGTTGGTGACGGGGTTGCCCAAGTTATCCGTGAGCGTTCCCTGGTAATTGACCGCCGCCGGGATGCCGGTTTGGGCGGGGGACAGGGCGGGGGCGGCGAGTAGGAGTAGCGAGAGGAGAGCGAGGGACAAATCCGAAATCCGAAATCCGAAATCCGAAGGAAATCCGAAATCCGAAATCCGAAATCCGAAACCGGGCGCGCTGCCGGCTGAGGTCGGGAATTCTGGTTTGAGTTTGGCGGCCCGGAATCGGCCGGGGTCAGTGCTGTCCGCCGGGGTGCGCCGGTTGATCACCGAGGCCGGTTCGGATTTCGGATTTCGGATTTCCTTCGGATTTCGGATTTCGGATTTCGGATTTATCTGTGTCTTTATCTGCGTCTTCATGGTGTCGTGCCTTTTAGTGTGTTGATTTGACTAATACGCTGGAGCGAGAATACGCCCTGCATAACAATTGGTTGGGCGCGCAGCCCAGAGAGTGTTTCTTGATACACGCCGCTCACCCGGTCCGCGCCGTTATAGGGATTGGCCGCGGCGTTGGTGGCGGGAACGAAGGTGAACGCCAGGTCGCGTACGATGGTCGGCGTCTCGACGGCGTTGGTGTAAGGCTGGAAGTTCCAATCTTGGTTGTCGTGCATCGGATGGTAGCGATGGAGGAACGGGTTGACCGGGTCGTCAAAACGCACCGTGACAGTGCCGGCGAGCGCGTTCGTGAAGCTCCCGGCCAGCCCCACCGGCGGCATGGGCGGGAAGGCGGCGGAACTAATCCGGCTCACATCCGTGGCCTCGGCCGGCAGCGTCCGGTCGTCGGCGTAGAGCGCATAGGTACCATTAGTGTGCGGAGCGTTGTTGAGCGTGGGATCCCAAGCGAGCACAACTTGCTGGAGAAGCCGCGCCGTGGCGGTGGCATCCACATGCATCAGGAGGCGGAAGGACACCGGGGCCGGGGCACTAAGCAAGTTAGTGCCGGTGTAGGCGGGGGCGTTGACTTGGTTGACCGTAACTTGCCCCACCCACAGACCCTCGTTGTCATCGTGCTGATCCAAGGGATCGCCCAGCAGGACGGAGTGCTTTTGCGCCACTACCGGCACGCGAATCAGCAGCGACTGGCCGGCGTCGGTGACTTCCAAGATGCTCTGGTAGTCCGCGCCATTAGTGCCGTGCGCGGTATAGGCGGCGAAGTCGCTGCGCCGCACTCCGAGGCGCAGGGACCACTCTTCGCCGGTTGCCAGCGTGCGGGACAGGCCGGCGGTCGGGAAGTTACTCCAGACCCATTGATTGCTTGAGTTCTTCGACATATACGACAGCGGCACGAGACCGGCCAGTTCCGGGAAATCGCCGGTCGCCGGGGGGCTTTCGGAGAGCCGCTGCCGCAGCCACACCGTCTGCGGGCCGTTGGTCAGCGTGTTCTTGATGCTCAAGTCCCGCCGCACCAGCAGCGTCCCGAAATCCAAGCCGCTCGCACCCTCTGGCTTCACCTGCAGGGGCGACTGGTAGGCCGGCGCGCGGGCGCAACCAATCCAATAGGCGACGCCCGGCTGCAACTTATCGCGGGCGGGTTGCACGATCCGCTGGCCCCGGCCCTGGCTGTCCAGGCGATACAACTCGTTGGCGTAGCTACGCGTGGTATCCA
This sequence comes from uncultured Verrucomicrobiota bacterium, assembly GCA_903847485.1. GTDB lineage: Bacteria > Verrucomicrobiota > Verrucomicrobiia > Limisphaerales > JAJXZI01 > CAINDV01. The sequence goes on along the minus strand of CAINDV010000461.1, from coordinate 5,314 downwards.
CCTCGGAAGTGAAGCGGAAGAAGTCGGTGAAGGTGGGTGGACTGTTAGAGTGAACCGGAAAGCCGACTAAATTCAGCCCATGAGGAAACCAATTGAGCCTTGGCAGGAGCACCCGCCCCTTGATCGGCAGGATGAAGGGCACGGCGTTGCTGGCGACTCTAATTAGGTAAGCCTGGCCGCCTTGTAGCTCCGACAACCGGCTGAGGAAAGAGCGCGGGTCGAAAGCCGGCAGCCACACCAGCCAGTCCGGTGCTTCCGGTAGTAAGGTTGCCGGATCCACGGTGAACTGGATAGTCGAAAAGCGGCGGTCCCATTTCCACACGCTTTGGACCGGCAGGTTATTGAAGACCTCCGCGCACCCCGACGGTTCGGGCTGCCCGTCGAGATAGACCGCGTTCCAGCCGGGAACCAACGTGATTCGCTGGGTCAACCACTGTGCCCGGCCCAGCCCCGGCGCAGTCAAAAGAAACACCACCACGGCACAGGTGATAAAGACTGCTTTGGCTTTCATGAAGATTGATAGCACTCCGCGGCGCTAAGTCGCGGAACAGCGGCACTATCTGCCAGGACAATCAGAATGTCAAGGATTCGTTTAACCCAAATATTGAAATGGAATTAGCACGGGCTTCCAGCCGGGGTTGGAGGACTGGCATCTTTGCCGTATCCATGCACTTGGAAAACGGAATCCGGCCTAAACGCAGAGGAGCCGAGGAGGCAAGAGGGGACGCGGAGCGGGAACGGTGAGACTCACCAAAAGGCGAGCGCGAATTGGCCGGCCAATCTCTCCCCGTCCGACAGGGCACTGCCATTTAGTTAAGGAGAGCCGTGCGACAGGCCCCCTCCGGCCAGCCTGCGGCAGCTCCGTAGGAGCGGCACGCTTATAGCAAATGGCACCTCGAATGTGCCCCAAGCCCCGTAGTAGCGGCAGGTGGTGCTCCGCCAGGCATTCAGTTGTTGTGCCGCCTAACAAAGACCTGTCGCCCTTACGGGGCTTGGGGCACGGTCGAGGTGCCTCTGCTATAAACATACCGCTCCTACGGATCTGCCGCAGACGGGCCGGAGGGGGGATCACTGCACCGCTCGCCTTAACTAAACAGTAGTGGTCCGATGGGGAGAGGGAGACACTACGTCGCGCTCCCCATCATTTCATAATTCAACAGCAGTGAGGCCGGGGTGAGGGGTTGCCTGCGTTTTACCAACCATCATCCGCACTTGGAGTTAGAACCCCTGGTGCTCGGTGCGGGCGATGATTTCCTCCTGCAACTCTTTCGATAAGTCACAGAAGTAATCACTGTAGCCGGCCACGCGGACGATGAGGTCGCGGTGCTCCTCCGGCGCGGCCTGGGCCTGGCGCAAAGTCTCGGCAGTGGTCACGTTGAACTGGATATGGTGGCCGTCCATTTTGAAGTAGCCGCGGACCAGGTGCGCCCATTGGTTGAGGCCGTCGTCGGTGGCGACGAGGCCGGGGGTGAACTTCATATTCAGAAGGGTGCCGCCGGTTTTCACATGGTCCATCTTGGACGCGCTCTTGATAACGGCGGTGGGGCCGTGGCGGTCGGCGCCTTGCACAGGGCTGATGCCTTCGGAAAGCGGCTGGCCCGCCTGGCGGCCGTCGGGCATCGCGCCGGTCACACTACCGAAATAGACATGGCAGGTGGTAGGCAGCATCTCGACACGGTAGTGACCGCCACGCGCATCGGGCCGGCCGTCCACTTCCTCGAAGCAGGCGTTGAAGACATCCAGCATGAGGGCGTCGGCGTAGTCGTCGTCGTTGCCGTACTTGTGCGTCTTGTGGAGGAGGCGTTGGCGGAGGATTTCGGCATCGGCGAAATTCAGGTCGAGAGTCTTCACCAACTCGGCCAGCGACATAGCGGCCGGCGACTCCAGCTTGCGTATCTCTTCCGACAAGTATTTGTCCGTGATTTCGTCGAGCGCGTCCATCCACGGCGCTTCGCTCCAGCGCTTGGCGTTGTCCACCGTGGGAAGACTCGCCTGCGGCCGGCCATTGCCCCCGCCATTGGCTGGCTCGAAGCAGAACTGTTTCACCGCGCTCAGACAGTCGGTGAGACTGCCTAGTCCGACCATTTGGATAAAGGTGTTGTTGTAACGCGCGCCACCGGCGTTGTAGTCGCGACCTTGGGCAACGCAATCGTCTATGAGCACACTCAGGAAGGGTGCCGGCATGTGGTCGGCATACATCCGCTCAATAAGTCGGCTACCGGCGATCTTGAGGTCTATGAAGTGGCGCAGTTGCTGACGAAAGGCGGCGAAGAGATCGGCGTGGCAAGTGAAACTCTCGGGCGCGCCGGTCGGCGGACCAAGTTGCTTGCCGGTACGCGGGTCGCGCCCGTTGTGGAGTGTGAGTTCGAACACTTTCACCAGGTTGAAGTAACCAGTAAGAATATAGGCTTCCTTGCCGAACGCGCCGACTTCCACACAGCCGCTGCAACCGCCGGCCCGGGCGTCCTCGAGACTCTTGCCTTGGCGCAGTTGCTCTTCCACGACCGTGTCGGCGTTGAAGATGGAAGGGAAGCCGTAGCCCCGCCGGACGACGCGGAGGGCGTGCTTGAGGAAGGCCTCAGGATTCTTGCGCGAGAGTTGGATGTTAGTGCTCGGCTGAAGCAGGTGCATCTCGTCCACGATGTCGAGCAGCAGGCTCGAAAGCTCGTTGGAACCGTCCGAGCCGTCGCGTAGCAGGCCGCCGATGTTGATATTGGCGAAGTCAATGTAAGTGCCACTCTCGGCAGCGGTGACGCCGACTTTCGGCGGCGCGGGGTGGTTGTTGAACTTAATGAAGAAGCACTCCAGCAACTCACGGGCGCTTTCCTTGGTGAGCGTGCCAGCGGCGAGACCGCGCGCATAGAATGGCCAGAGATGCTGGTCGAGATGGCCGGGGTTGAAGGAGTCCCAGCCGTTGAGTTCGGTGATCACTGCGAGATGACAGAACCAATAGTATTGCAGCGCCTCGTGGAAATCGCGCGGCGCGTGGGCCGGGACGTGAGAGCAGACTTCGGCGATGTGCTCTAACTCCGCCTGGCGGCGGGGATTAGTTGCCTGGGCTGCCAGTTCGCGGGCCAGCGCGGCGTGGCGCTCGGCGAAGAGAATCAGCGCGTCGCAGGAAAGGTCGAAGGACTTCAGCGTCTCTCGCTTTTCGTAAGCCGCAGCGTCGCTGAGAAAGTCGAGTTTGGCGATGGCGGCGGCGATGTCCTTTTTGAAGCCAAGCATCCCCTTGGAGTAAATCTTGTCGTCCAAGACAGTGTGACCGGGAGCGCGCTGCTCCATGAACTCGGTAAAGATCCCGGCCTCGTAGGCGGCTTTCCAATCCAGCGGCAGTTCGTGGAACATCCGGTCGCGCAGCGAACGCTCACGCCAGTAAGGGATGATCTTCTTCGCATAGATCTGGATGCACTGGTCATCTACGCGGTACCAGGTCTTAGGCCGGGAGTTGAGAATCTGGAGATCCTCGACGCTATGGCAGGTGAGTTCTGGGAACGTCGGCACGACCTTGGGTGACGGGCCGCGCTCGCCGACGATAAGTTCGTCCGCGCCGAGAAACAGCGTCTTATGCTGGCAGAGATGGAGGAAACTCCGGGCACGCATGACGGGCACGGAAAACTTGCCGTCATGGGCCTGGTAAAAGTCAGTCAACAGCCGGGCGCGCTCACTGTTGAGCGAGGGCGGCGTGTCGAGCGATTGCTGACGCAGTCTGGCAGTGCGTTCGTTCATGGCCGGGAGTATAGACGCTCGCCGCGGATTGTCACTCGCGAGATTGCGGGGCGGGTGCTTTTTTTAGAATTCAGGCTCCGGCCTTGGCGTTCAACCCGCCGGCCCGGAATTGCTCCACGACGCGCTGCACTTGCGCCGGCGAAGGAGGTTCCAGTCCCGCCAACGAGGACTCCAGTCCCAGCCGGCGGGACTTATCCACGCCGAACTTATGGTAGGGTAACACACTGACCTGGCGCACGCCGGGGAGCGACGCGGCGAAGCGCGCCACAGCGGCGAGGTTAGCCTCATCGTCGTTGATGCCGGGGATGAGCGGCACCCGGAGCCAAAGATGGTCGTGGAGTTGGCTGAGCGCTAGGAGGTTGGCCAGGATCGGCACATTGGAGACACCGGTGTATTGGCGGTGCTTCGCGTCATCCATTAGCTTCAGGTCGAAGAGAACTAAGTCGGTCAGCCGGGCGACTTCCAGCAGGACTTGTGTGCCGGCGAAGCCACAGGTATCCACGGCCGTGCGCAGGCCCCGGCTCCGGCAGGCGACGAGGAGTTCCTTGAGAAACGCCGGTTGCGTGAGTGGTTCGCCGCCGGAAAAAGTCACGCCGCCCGCCGACTCGTCGTAGAAGATGCCGTCCTTCACAACCTCCGCCAGCACCTCGGCGACGCTCCAGCGCCGGCCCACGATCTGCCGGGCTTTGGTGGGACAAGCATCCACGCACTGGCCGCAGGTCGTGCAACCCTCGACCTGTGGAGGCAACGGACCTTGGGTCGGCCCCGCAGCGCCAAGCGAGCAGGCGGGCCGACATTCGCCGCAGCCGAAGCAGCGGCGCTCGCTAAAGGTCAATTCGGGCTGCGCCGACTGACTCTCCGGGTTATGGCACCACGCGCAACTCAAAGGACAGCCCTTGAGAAAGACCGTGGTGCGAATGCCCGGTCCGTCATGGACAGAATACTTTTGCAGGTTAAAAACAAGGCCGGTTTCCATAGGAGCGCCTCAGGCGCAAGGCGGGATGGTAACCGATTTTCCAGGTTTGTCAGGCGGAAACCTCTGGAAAGCAAGAAAGTCCCGCACCTCTGAGAGCCTGTTTGAAAATGCCTGCCGCAGTAGGGCGAGGCTCCGGCCGAGCCTCAGCGACAGCGGCAGTGCGACGTTGTCGAACGGCTCGGCTGGAGCCTCGCCCTACCGCAGGGCGACTTTTCAAACACGCTCTGAGGTGTTCCCGGTCGTTCTCCCGTCGCAATGCGCAAGGCGTAAGAGCCTGTTTGAAAATGCAGGAAAGCGAATGCCGGGTTGGGTTGGAGTCCCGCCTTTAGGCGGTTTGCACACCCCACCGGCTAAAGCCGGGACTCCGAACCGGACTTTTCAAACACGCTCTAACAGGAATCGGCAGCAATTTTCAGGTTGGCTCGGAGCACGGACATGCTTGTCCGCCGGCACGCGAACTTGACGCCGGGCGGACAGAATACCCGCGCTCCGAGCCAACCTGAAAATTGCTGTGCGGCGGGTCTGTGAGCTTGCCCTCCCCGGCGCGGTGGAATACTTTCGACGCCGTGAGCACACAGCAAGAGCAACTCCCGGTTCTCCGCTCGTGGTAGG
>CAINDV010000460.1 GCA_903847485.1 uncultured Verrucomicrobiota bacterium | reverse complement strand
TGCAGCCATTTCGCAAGCGTGCGATCCGGTTCCACATGCCGATAGCTGATGAAAGCCTCGTATTCAAATCCTTCGTCCCCGCTCGATGCCCGGCTAGCAAACTCAGGAATGGCGGGCAGTGGTTCTTGGTCGCTGCTGGGCAATTTGGCCGAGGCATCCTTCACGCCCAGCGGTGCTGGGGTTGTCTGCGAAGCCCCGCACTGCGGGCACCGGATCTCCCAACCCGCTGCCGCGCTGTCAATCGCCAGCTTCTGCCCGCATACCCGGCACTGAAAGCGTATGTCCCCCATGGCTCAGTTCGTTGCTGCGGGCTTGATGACGGTCCGATTCTGATTGGTTGCAGAATTGACCACAGGCTTTGCAGTTCTCCCGGTGACGCCCTGCCGCCTGGGACCATCCGCAAAAACTAGAGTTGCTGATTTACCTTTGACCTGAATCCAGTTGCACCTTAGTGACAGCGGGGCGGCAAGCGGGTTTCTCCCGAGCCGTTCGAACGGCGAATCGTAATCGAAACCGCCTTTGGGAGCGGCTGATCGAGGCAGCGCGAACATGTCCGTGTAGAATTGGCTCGCCACTGGCCACAACTGATCCAAGGCATCGAAAGTCCCCAGGACGGTGGCGTCGGCCTCGACGGTAACCCCGTACCGATAGTCACCAAACTCCCGTGCACTTGCCTTGTTGCCGAGACTAGCCACCACCGTAATGGAACCTTCCAGCGTGTCGGATATCCTAAGCAAAACCAAAACAGGCTCTGAATTGGTTGGACGTGGGGGAACATAATCACGAGGCGGATAATCCATCCAGCTCATGGCTGGAGATATGGGCAACAGACCCGCGAACTGGCCTTCCAGTAGGCCCCGGGTGCCGGAGAATCTGGCCGGATCACGCAGAATCGTGCCCCAGGACCTCTTCAACGCGGATTCGTTGCCGCTCCGTGCGGAGCGCCCAAGAACAGGATCAATCCAGGTGGATGGATCCTCATCTTTTTCAATGCCTTCCCCGAGGCAGCACCAGAAGAGAGCATCGGCATCCCCAAACCGGCAGAATTCCTTCCAGTAGGGATTCCGCCCATCTACCGTTCGAACATGACTCAAGCGGGGATCAAATCTTGATTGAGGGGTTGGGATGCGCGGTGGGGGCTGACCGCCTTGCGCCCATTCATGACGCTGCACGACCGCAGACACAGGTTGACCGATCCGGTAATCCGCCATTTGGGTAACCAGATCGCGGCTTTTGAATACGATACAAGCAACCGCCACCGCCTCGTCCACGACCTGCCCGACTGCAAGCACGGCCCGCATTGATTTGGGGCCGCTCGCCGATCGGCTGTAGGGTCTCAGGTACCAGGCATCTCCGAGGTAAACATAAGTCTGGTCGTCCACTCGGCGGACCGCAGCCAGCGGACCGCGCAGTAGAAACTTTCGCGGAAGTTCCTCGACGGTCCTTTCCTCTTCGGCCTGTTGTTCCTCTTGAGGCGAGGGCACCTTCGGCAATTGTCCGGACTGCGGATCGAAGCTGGAGTTACCCCAGCTAGGTGCGGGCACAAGCCGGTTGAATGTTTCAACCAGGGTGAGAGTCGGCAATCCATTGGTTCTGGCCGCGTGCTGTTCTTCAATCCCCCCGACCGAGATATCTGCCGATGCAATCCAAACAGGCGATGCCTCGCGAAATGGGGGCGGCCGGGAGACGCGCGTTCTTTCCTCGGCAAGCAAGCGACCAAGTGTAAGTTGCTCCCCCCGCAATCTGGCCGCATTGCTGACGATCTGCCTTTGGTAGAGATAGGCCCCCGTGATGACTCCAAAGCACAGGGTCGCCGAGATGAAGAGCGCCCCCAAGCGAAGTAGTCTCGACCGCTTCCGCTCCCGGTCCCGCTGGCGAAGGTGATCGAAGGGAATCCCGAGCAGGGGAGCCAAGATGCGCAGCTTGGCCATCCGCCGCACTTGTCTTAGTCCCTCCTTGCGTCCGGGCCTCACATCCGCCGCCAGGGGTTCCACCTCCTCGATCGTCTGACTGACCGACCCTCCTTGTTGCACCACCGTCCGCCGGATTTCACGCAACGCCTGGGGAAAAGACTCCGCCGGCTCGCCCTCGATGAGCAACGCCAGAATCTGGTCGTGCCGCCCCAGCTTCCGGAAAAAGGCGACTTCTGCATTGACCCATTGCGAGGCAGGCGTCTGCGGTGAACAAATCACGATCAGAAATCTGGATTTGCAAAGCGCTCGCTCGATTTCCCGG
>CAINDV010000459.1 GCA_903847485.1 uncultured Verrucomicrobiota bacterium | reverse complement strand
TGAATGCCCATCGGCGCGGTGGAGATGGTGCGGTGCTGGGCGAGGATTTCATCGCGCATGGCGGTGACCCAGCCTTTGGCGTCGCCGGGCTGGCGCGGGACGTTGTCCTTGCGCGAGTAGGAGAAGAAAAGCTCGTAGTTCATGGCCAGACAAGGCTGGCGAATTCCCGGGCCGGAGGCAACCCCGCGCCGTTTTGGACGCGACGGATTTCAAACTTCATGGCTGGGTTCTCCTTTTCCTTGTTCGAGCAGCCAGCGCCAGGCCGGCTGGGATTCGGGAAAGCGCTGGGCGGTGTCCGGCGCGTGTTCGTGGTAGAGCAGCACGCCCTTGGCCTTGGGAAGCAGCCGTGCGCCAGCCGACATGGACGCCGCTTCGCGCTCGGCGGTGTCGGCGTCGGCGAGATTCCAGCAGGCGTTGATGAACAGCCGGTCTTCGGCTTCGCAGAGGTCCAGTTCGCCGTCGCCAGCGTGGTAGTGCCACTCCCGGGCGCGACGCCGGCATTCCAGGAACACGGCGGTTTCGAGCTTGTGCCCCACATCGCGGTCGGAACCCGCCTTGAAGGCACCGATCAAACCGGTATCAACCACGTGGAGCTTCTTCGGGTTCCGGGCCTGTTTGCGCACGGATTCCTCGTGCCGCGGCAGCAGGAAGATCAAGCCAGCGTCCTCCAGCATGCGGGCGTATTCGAAGACGGTGTTCTTGGAGATTTCGTAGCCCTGCGACTGGAAATCGCGGTGGAGCTTGCTGACGCTGAGCAGCGAAGCGGTGTTGCGGAAGCAGTGGCGGAGGAAGGCGTGCATCAGCGCTTCGTTGCGGATGGCGTTTCGCTCCACCAGGTCGCGATGCAGCATGACCGAGGCGTATTCCTCCAGGATGAGCGGCCGCATCGCCGGTTCGGCGAGCACCACTTCCGGGAAACCGCCCCAGCGCAGGTAATCCTCGAAGGCTGCGCGCACCTGGCTTTCGCTGCGGGCGTCGTAGGCCTCGTAGCGGACGCCGCGAAAGGCGAGGAATTCCCGGAAGCCCAGCGGGAAAACCTCAAAGGTCACGCTGCGTCCGCGCATCGCCGACGACAGATCGCGCGTGAGCAGGCGCGAGGATGAGCCGGTGACAAACACCGACACGTCCTCGGTGTCGCACAAGCGCCGCACCCAGCGCTCCCAGCCCGGCGCGCTTTGGACCTCGTCGAGAAAGAGGTAGATCCGCCCGGTGGCTGCCTCGGGAAAGACTTCGCGCAAGCACCGCAACACCAGGTCGAAGTCCGCCGACTGGACGGGCTGAAGCCGGTCGTCCTCGAAGTTCAGATAAACGATGCGGCGGCGGTCCACCCCGCCCGCCACAAGCTGGCGGATGGTGTTAAAGAAGAGAAACGTTTTGCCGCACCGGCGCACTCCGGACAGGCCGATGACCTTGCCGGAATCGGTGGGCAGGGATAATTCGCGGAGGTGGCTTGCCGGCAGCGGCCGGTCGGCGAACTCGCGCAAGACATATTTCAGACTGTCACTGTTCATGGATGCGATATTGGCATTCTTTGCCCCTGCATACAAGGACGATTATTGCCAATTGCCGAGCCAAGTCACGTTTGCCGGCGGGAGTCCTCATTCTCGCCGAACCGATACCAACGATCACTTCGCTGCCGATCCAACCACAAGCACCACACGGAAACCAGCGTCCCCACTGCGGTAGTCCCCTTGACGATCGATACGATAGGACGACATGAGCATTTTGGCGGCACTGCTTCCCTCACAGGCCCCCCCGCGCAACAAGCGCCTGCCGTCTTGGCCGTTGAAATAATCCTCACACCATTCCGCCACATTCCCGCCCAGGTCATAAATGCCATGCTGATTGGGGGTAAAGCTGCCTACCGGCGCGGTTTGATCATAATTATCCACCTGCAAAATCCTGGCGAAGTTTCCACTGCCCCGTGGTGGCGGCCACTGTGTTCCCCACGGATATACATTGGGGGTCTGAGCGTGCTTTTCCTTTGGCGTACCGCCGTTGGCTTCGCTTAGGCCTACCGCCAAGCTCCATTCCCCGTCAGTAGGCAGCCGGTAAAACGAGCGCCGGTTAATTCGCTGCATTGCCCGTTCCATATTTGTCAACCACTCGCAAAACTTGTGCGCGTCCTCCCAACTTACGTTCATCACCGGATGCGTGTCCCCGGAGAAGAATGATCCTTCCCACTGTCTATCCAAGTAGCCGGCGCTGGGATATTGCCCCTTGCTACTGTCGGCATAGGCTCGGTAGTCCTGCCTTCGCGTCTCCCACACAGAAAAGTAAACCTTTGTCCCGGGCACCCGAACGAACTTCATCCCCAGAGTATTGGTCCAAACGACCTTTCTCGCCGCCTCCTCCCGGAGTGGCTTGAGACGTGCGGCTTCCTGTCTGGCTTCCTCCAGTCTGGCAGCGGCCTCTCCCTCAGCTTCTTCTTTGGCGGCCTTTTCCAGCACCGCCAGTGCCTGTCGGTCTGCTTCATCAAAGTTCGCGGTTGGTTGGGGCTGGGTGGCTTTCCCTTTTTCGCTCGGCCCTTGGGCCGGTAGCACACCTGCCAATACCACCCGGAATCCGTAGCTCATGAAGCGTTCCTGCGGTCGTGCAGCACCCCGGCTGGAGGACCGAAAGCCGCCACCGGAAGCCAGCCACCACGATCCACGCAACACCCGGGTTCCTCCGCCCGAGCCCGGGTCGTACTCATCCTCGCACCATTCTCGCGCATTTCCGTAGAGGTCGAACAGCCCCTGTGGATTGGCGGGAAAACTCCCTACCGGGGAAGTATCGTGGAAGTCATCCACATCGGGTGTACAACCCAGGTTCTCAACCCCCTTCGGAGGCGGCCATTTCATTCCCCACGGATAACCGGGAACCTTCCCATCCTTTTCTCTTGGTGTAACACCGCGCGGTTCGGGCAGCCCTATCGCCATGCTCCATTCCCAATCGAGCGGCAGCCGATAAACCTGACTGGCGCTGATCCTGCCCTCGGCTCTTTCTTTACTTGTCAGCCATTTGCAGAACGCCTGCGCGTCGCTCCAACTCACTCCCACGACTGGCTGATCGTCGGCTTGCACGAAGCCAGGATTCCGCCAGCTTCCATCCACCTCCCTATTCGCCAACGCATACACCGCATAATCCCGCACCCGCGTCTCTCCGACGCAAAACCTCACTTCCGTTCGCGGCACCGGCACGAACACCATTCCCAAACTGTTTGTGGTGACGTCCTTAGTCACAACCGTGGGCATCGGGCTAAGTATTGGCGAGTTGGTCGAGGTCGACGGCCGTCTTGGGCCCTCCCCGAGAACCAGAGAACTCGGTTTTCCTTTGATTTGGATCCATCTGCAAGTGAGCCAAAGTCTCATGGCGGCTGGATCAATTTGAACCGACCGGCGGTAAGAGCCAGTCGCCTGCACTGCCCTCTGCATTGCGGTGAAGTTCTCGAGCGCGGTTTGGTACTCGATCAGTTGCTGCTCGAATGATTTTCGCTCAGGCCAGAGCTGCCCCTCTGGCAATTGCAAGGAGCCCCGCACGGTTGCATCGGCTTCGATTGTTGCCCCGTGGGTGTAATCCCCGAATTCCCGGGCGCTTGCTTCATCGAGGGTGACGATAATCGTGACGGGATTCCCGGGTGAAGGAATGACTGTCAGCCGAACCAGAACTCGATCTGAGTCCTTCAGCACCGGGGCTGGAGGCTGCCGGCCTCGAAACGGCATCACGGGTCGGCGTGACGGTAATTCTGGCGGTGGCTCCTGCAGCACGCTCGATGGCAGCAACCCTTCATACTGCGCCTCGATTAGGCCTCGGCTTCCAAGAAAGCGGGGCGGGTTGCGAAGAATGTCCGTGAGTTGAGGCTCGGTGAACTGTAGCGGCCGGTTGGATTGTGCTTCCTGCTCTGCGCGCTTGCGCAAGATTTCACCGTCATCATCGCGGAGCCGCTCGAAATGGTGCAGGAGCTGCCTTTGGTAGAGATACGCGCCCGTGATGACTCCGAAGCACAAAATGACCGCGACCAACAGGACACCCATACGCATCCGGCTTCTCCGCTCTCGCTCCCGGTCGCGCTGGCGAAGGTGATCGAAGGGAATCCCGAGCAGGGGAGCCAAGATGCGCAGCTTGGCCATCCGGCGCACTTGTCTTCGCCCCTCCTTGCGTCCGGGCCGCACATCCGCCGCCAAGGGTTCCACCTCCTCGATCGTCTGACTGACCGACCCTCCTTGTTGCACCACCGTCCGCCGGATTTCACGCAACGCCTGGGGAAAAGACTCCGCCGGCTCGCCCTCGATAAGCAACGCCAGAATCTGGTCGTGCCGCCCCAGCTTCCGGAAAAAGGCGACTTCTGCATTGACCCATTGCGAGGCAGGCGTCTGCGGTGAACAAATCACGATCAGAAATCTGGATTTGCAAAGCGCTCGCTCGATTTCCCGG
>CAINDV010000458.1 GCA_903847485.1 uncultured Verrucomicrobiota bacterium | reverse complement strand
GCCACATCATCGTGGCGTCCGTTTGAGAATTCAGCGCACGCATTCATGCCCGCTTTGCTGCGATGCTCGCACATTGGGTGGAATCGAAGCCGCTGTCGAGGGGCGATCCGGCAGTGGAGCCATTCGGCAGGATTCGTCAGGAGAAGGGCGTGCCCAAGGCGCAGAGAAATGCCGACGACGCCCCGGGCGAGCCTCAGAGGTTAGCGTTAACAGGGAAGATGTCTTGCCTGCTTGAGGATTAGGAGTGTTTCGCCTCATGTCGTTAACAGATCGTTAACGCCTAAAGCTCTCGATTCATTGGTGTTGCACTGTGTTTTGTCTTGGATTGTTAACACCGAAGGTGCATCCGGTGTGTGTCCTGAAATCGGGGTCTTTTCCTGAAATTTTTTTGGGAGTTTGGCCTCCTTGATTCAGCGTGAAATCGGGACGGAATCGAGCTTAAAGGAAACGAAAGAGCAGGGTTCTTAGTGGGTCAAATTGACGCAGACGCTGATGTGGTATGGGGTGGTTTTCGTCTGTCCGGATTGGGTTCTTGGAGGGGGCAAAGTGGCGTTGAACCGGGTTAAGTGCCTTCGAGCAGGTGGTTGGAAAAGCCGGTTTTCGACGGTGGCTGGGGTGGGTGCTTCGTGGCGAGGTCGGTGCTTCGGTAGGGGTTCGGAGGCAGCCAATCGAGCGCGACGAATTCGATTGGCTGCTACCGTTCTTTTGGGGGTGGAAATCGGTTCCGGAGGGGGGAGTTTGATCTTGCTCAAGGAAGGAATAGAATCCGTCCCGACTCAGGATCAGGTGGTCCACGACTGGGATGCCAAGAAGGTTGCCCGTCTCGCAAAGCCGCCGGGTGACGGTTAGGTTTTCGGCGCTCGGTTGGATGTTCGGGGTGCTTCGGTGGGGGTTCGGAGGCAGCCAATCGAGCGCGACGAACTCGATTGGCTGCTACCGGTTTGGGGGTGAGATTCAGGTCCGGCGGGGTGGAATGTGACCTTGCTCAAGGAAGGAGTAGAATCCGTCCCGACTCAGGCTCAGGTGGTCCACGACGGGGATGCCAAGAAGGTTGCTCGTCTCGTAAAGCCGCCGTATGACGGTTAGGCTTTCGGCGCTCGGTTGGATGTCCGGGGTGCTTCGGTAGGGGTTCGGAGGCAGCCAATCGAGCGCGACGAACTCGATTGGCTGCTACCGGTTTGGGGGTGGGATTCAGGTCCGGCGGGGTGGAATCTGACCGTGCTCAAGGAAGGAGTAGAATCCGTCCCGGTTCAAGATCAGGTGGTCCACGACGGGGATGCCAAGAAGGTTGCCCGCCTCGCAAAGCCGCCGGGTGACGGCTAGGTCCTCGGCGCTCGGTTGGATGTCCGGGGTGGTTGGCATGGAGGTGTGGTTGTGGGCCACCAGGATGGAGGTCGCGCCGGAGACTAGGGCGGCCTGAAAAATCTCCTTGGTGCCAACTGGGCAACTCGCAGCGGTCCCGGTTGCGGCGACGAAATAGCCGGTTACCTGGTTGCGCTGGTCCAGAAAGAGTGTCAGGAAATGCTCGCGGACGGGGTCCGGCAGGACCCGTCGCAGAAAGGTGGCGGCAAGCTCCGGAGCACTGACGGCCTCAAAGCTGGTGCCTCGCCTGGGTCCTCGGTATTTCAGCGCAATCTCGCGCACGTAAACAGTCGTCATCTGTGGTCCTCCTCAGTTGGTTTGAAAAGCCGCGCCGAGGTCATGCCGGCGCGGCGGTTGGTTAAAAGTCCTCCGGCAGCATGACGGTCGTCCGCCGCCCGTCGGCCTCGGTGATGATCCAGAACGCCAGCCCGCCGCGGTCGCGGTGGGCGGAGAGTCGGCGGCAAGATGGGGGCGATGCCTGGCGGTGCCCGTCGTGGCGGACACTCCAGTCGTGCGCGGCATGGCGTTGCAGTCCGGCGAGCACGTCGGCGTGATTCAACCCGGCCAGGGCGTTGGCGGTCAGAAGGGCGGTGCCGAGTCGAGCAGGGGACGAAGTGCGGGATGATGTTTTCATGGTGCCTCCCTAGTTCTGACTTTTGTGGCTGCCAGCGCGACACGGCGCAGCGGCTCCGGGTCGTCGGAGAAAGCTGGTCGGGTCGGCCGGTTGGCAGGCTTGGCGGCATTGGTTTTTGAGGCAGGTCGGACGCAGACAACAGGCCGCCACCACCAGCGCGAGCCTGTTTCCTACGTCCACAAAACGGCATTGAAAGCAGCGGCTCCGGAAGAACGCCCGGCGGTCAAATTTCAGAGCATGCCCGGTGCGGTGCCAGATCGCGAAGTGTTCCGGGTAGCATTGCGCGAAGAGTTCCACGGCGGCAGCGCGGAGCAAATCCGCGCGATCGATCCCGAAGAAAACGCGGATTCCGCGTTCCTCAATGGCCTCCTTGGTCAGGGTCAGGAGATCCCCGTGCTGCACTC
>CAINDV010000457.1 GCA_903847485.1 uncultured Verrucomicrobiota bacterium | reverse complement strand
TTGACCATTTTCAACCAGATGCAGTGTTTCTCACCATCACATCGAGCATTGCACCGACACTCTTGCCGACACTTGCCTCCCACCACCTGTTGCCGCGGAAAGACCAAGCCCGACGCCTCCAGGCGCTGAGGCCATTCTGGACCATCCGCACGGATTCCGAAATCCGAGTGGACCGCATTTCCCCCGGACCTCCAGCCCGACTGACGATTTCCAGGCAGGCCAGATCTCTTGGCTCAGAACCGTGCTTTCCCTGATTTCAGTGTCGACATCATCGCGTTGGAAGGAGGTGGAGGCCATCACCACCCAAACGGACTTCAACACCACGTAGATTCACGCCATCGCGACTCAAGCAACTGGAGGAACCAAAACCACCAAGGAGTGATCGATCATGTAAGCCAGTTCAAGGCATCGTTTAACCAGCAACAGGAGGATTCCATGAAAACGCTCTTTTCCATCGTTTTGTCATTTGCCGCCATGATGTTCATGTTTGCCTTCACGGCGTTTGCCGCCGATGATGGCAACAATGCGGGTCACAAGGTCGGGTTCGCCGCCAGCGGGCTGCCCGGCGGAGTCGAGCTGACGGTCACCTGGAATCGGGTGAACAACGGGACGCAAGACAATGCGGGCTCAAGCACCTTCATCACGCCCAGCCAGGCTCCAGGCAAATCAACGGATCCGTATTCGGTTTTCACCTATGAGTTCCCGGCCAGCATCACGGTCGATGGAACCACATATGAGTTTGTGAGCGGTTCGCCGGCCAGCGGTTTCACCACCGGCGCCGAAAAAGGGACCACGCTCGTGACCGGAACCTATGCCGCCGCCATCAGGACCGCGACGGTCACGCTGGGATCATTGGAGTTCGTCTACAATGGCCTGCCCCAAGGGACGACCGCCACGACAGACCCGGCCGGCCTGACCGTGGAAATCACTTATGATGGCTCGACCACGCCGCCGACCGATGCCGGCGAGTATGCCGTCGTGGCCACAGTGACCAGCGCCGGCTACCAAGGCAGCGCCACGGGCACCCTGCATATTGCCAAGGCCCCGTTGACGGTGACCGCGGATAACCAATCGATCATCTTCAGCCAGGCCAACCCGACCTTCACCTTCCAGTTCAGCGGTTTTGTCAACGGCGAGACGGCCGATGTGCTGGACACGCTCCCGACCTTCGGCGTCGGCGCCATTCCGATGTACGGGACCTATCCGATCAGCATGGTGACCCCTGGAGAGGACAACAACTACGAGTTCACTTATGTCGACGGCACGTTCACGGTCCAGCCCTGGACGCTGAGTGGGTTCTACGCACCGGTCGGCATGGGCGTGTTGAACTCGGTCAAAGGCGGCGCCGCGGTCCAGTTGAAGTTCAGAGTCTATCTGGGCACAACGGAATTGACGGATCCCGCCTTCTCGGTCAAGTCGATCGCCATCTATGTCGTCGATGCCGATGGCAATGTCGCCACGACGGCAACCGCCACCTACACCACCGGCTGGCGCTATGATCCAACCG
The DNA here is from genome assembly GCA_903847485.1 of uncultured Verrucomicrobiota bacterium. GTDB lineage: Bacteria > Verrucomicrobiota > Verrucomicrobiia > Limisphaerales > JAJXZI01 > CAINDV01. The sequence continues at coordinate 46 of CAINDV010000457.1, read as the reverse complement.
CCCCGCAATTCATGTACAAGTGGGACATTCCCACCGCGCCGGGTAC
>CAINDV010000456.1 GCA_903847485.1 uncultured Verrucomicrobiota bacterium | reverse complement strand
GCGGCGCTGGGGGTTTGTGATGCCGTCAGACCTTGTCGCGCCATGAAATCGAGGCTGCGTTCAACCGCCGGATGCGGAAAACCGCACGTCCGGTGGTGTGGGAGGGTGCCGGGGCGCAATCCCCGGCACCCGACCCGATCATCCGCGGCACCTGTTGAGGGCAGCTGGCCTGCAATGTAGCGGTCCCACGGGCCGCCCACGGTGCCGGGAAATTCCAGTACGCGGGTTGCCGTCCATTCCGGCGGATTGAGCCAGCGTTCGCGGAGGTCGTTCAACTCCTTCGCGGCAACGGCGATGGCGGCACGGTGACCGTCCTTGCCGGTTCGATACGGCGGCGGCTCTTCTTGCACCTTTAGGAACCGCCGCGCCACCATGTTGGCCATTCCACCGTTCAACTCCAGTGATTCCAGCTCGTCCGCCGCCGGCGCGGGCGTGGCAGGGCCGATGAACCTGTTTCCGTTCATCCCTGCGCTCCGGCGATTTGTGGATGAGTTCATTGGAATAATTGCTGCCTGTGCCTCCCCAAGTTGTCGGTAAAGGCTCTGGCAACCAGCCGCTTTTGGAATGCGACGGCAGAGCGCAGCGGCGACGGCGCTTTTTTTGGGTGAGGTCTGGCCCGAAAGCGGTGTCGCCGCTGCGCGCTGCCACCGCAGCCCATAGGCAAGTCCCGTGCATCCGGCCTCAGTGCTCTCGCAACCTCACCGGCAACCTCGGGAGACACCAGTCTCCGGCCACCGGGTTCCTTTGCGACGAGGAGTTCGTGCCGGATCAGCGGGCGACGTTCCAGTTGTCGGAGAAGGTTGGGCAAAATGTTTTTTGTGGGCTTGACGCTGCGCACAGATTTTCGGATCTTTTCCTCAGCTTTCTTAATTAAGATGATCGTTGTCCCCTCCAGAATGGGTCGGATCAACAAGCGGGCCTTGCTGGCGCGCTTGCAGCAGATTGGTGTGGCCTCCCGCGCCGATCTGGCGAAGTCGCTGGGCCTGAGTCAGCCGACTTCGGGAAAGATCGTGGACCAATTGTTGGAGTTGGGAGTGATCGAGGAATTCGAGGTGCCCATGTGGAAAGCCGGGGCCACCCCGGCACCCGTACGGCGGCTGGGGCGGCCCGGACGGATGCTGCGTTTGCAGCAGACCGCGCCGCGCTTTCTGGGCGTCCAGCTTGGTGTGACGGAGACCCGGCTAAAAATGCTGCCGTTGGGAGCCAACGGGGAGGATCAGTGGACGGTGAGCGTGCCCACGCCGAGTTCAGCCGCGGAATGGCAGGACGAACTTCGCAGGGTGGCACCGCAGTTTCGCGGTCAGTCTTTGTGGGGGGTGCTCATCAGCGTGCCTGGCATCGTGGATGAAAAAGAGGCGAAGGTCATTTTCTCGCCCAACCTGCACTGGACCGAGCAGACCAGCTTGCCAGCTTTGGTCGGGAAGATTTGGCGCGTGCCAGTCGTCCTGGCGCAGGAGGAGCGGGTGCTCGCGTTGGGGCATCAGGCGCTGGTGCCCGGCATCCGGGATTTTCTGCTGGTGGATTTTGGCGAGGGAGTCGGCGGCGCGGTGGTGGTGGCAGGGAAGCTTTTCCTGCATCCGCTGCCAATGAGTGGCGAGTTGGGCCACACGCCGGTGGTAGGCAATCAGCGGTCCTGCGGCTGCGGCTCGGTGGGCTGCGTCGAGACGCTTATTTCTACGCGTGGCTTGCTGCAAAGCTTCGCCGATGCGACCGGTGCCGCGCGCCCGTCGTGGCCGGAGCTTTCCGCCCACGTCGCGGCTGCCGGCGTCGTCCCGTGGCTGGCCGGCACACTGGACGCGACCGCAGGCGTCATCGCCGGCGCGCTAAACGTCATGGGCCTGCGCCAGGTGGTCATCACGGGCAGCTTCAGCGACTTGCCGCCGGCCGTGGCCGGGCACCTTTCCGCTGCCATCCGGCGCGGGGCGCTCTGGGCGCGTTTCGGCGAAGTCGGGGTTGAATTCGCCCCACGCCGCCGCACCGCAGGCTTGGTGGCAGTAGGCTTGGACCGCCTGGTGGTGCCGATGGCGGAAACGGAGCGCGACCAGGAAACTCTGCTCCACGCCTCCGCCGGCCGCGATGGCGGGGCGGGCGGGCTAATTTGAAACAATCAAACAACAATCACGGCAAAACACTCACCACTCACATGAATCCAAAACAGTTCGAAGTCTGGTTCGTCACCGGCAGCCAGCATCTCTACGGCCCCGAAGTCCTCAAGCAGGTCGCCAAAGACTCGCAGGAGATCGCCAAGGCGCTTAACACCGCCCCGGCCGTGCCGGTGAAAGTTGTCTTCAAGCCGGTGCTGACTTCGCCCGACGCCGTCACGGCGCTGGCTCAGGAGGCGAACAACGCGCCAGGCTGCATCGGCCTGATCACCTGGTGCCACACTTTCTCGCCGTCGAAGATGTGGATCAACGGCCTCAAGCTGCTCCGCAAGCCGATCCTGCACCTGCACACGCAGTTCAACCGAGACATCCCTTGGTCCGCGATTGACATGGATTTCATGAACCTCAACCAAGCCGCCCACGGCGACCGCGAGCATGGTTTCATCATGAGTCGGATGCGGTTGAGCCGGAAAGTCGTCGTCGGCTTCTGGCAGGAAAGCGCCGTGCAGCAGCGGATCGGCACCTGGACGCGCGCCGCCGCGGCGTGGGCCGATTGGCAGGGCGCGAAATTCGCCCGCTTCGGCGACAACATGCGCGAAGTAGCCGTCACCGAAGGCGACAAGGTGGCCGCGCAGATGAAGTTCGGATACTCGGTCAACGGCTACGGCGTCGGTGACCTGGTCCGGGCCGTGAAGGAAATTTCCGACCAGGAAATTGACAAACTCACCAAGGAATACGAATCGCAATACGAAATCGCCGCCGACCTGCGCCGCAACGGCCGCCGCTACAAGTCCGTTCGCGAGGCCGCCCGCATCGAGTTGGGCCTGCGCGCCTTCCTGATGGCTGGCGACTTCAAGGGGTTTACCACCACGTTCGAGGATTTGCACGGCTTGCTCCAGCTTCCCGGCATCTCCGCCCAGCGGCTCATGGCCGACGGCTTCGGCTTCGGCGCGGAAGGCGATTGGAAGACCGCTGCGCTGCTCCGCGCGATGAAAGTCATGGCCACCGGCCTGCCCGGCGGCACGTCGTTCATGGAGGATTACACCTATCACCTTGATCCGACGGGGAAGAAAGTCCTCGGTGCGCACATGCTGGAGATCTGTCCGTCCATCGCCGACGGCAAGCCTTCGCTGCAAGTGCATCCGCTAGGGATCGGTGGCAAGGCCGATCCGGCCCGGCTGGTTTTCAACACTCCGGCCGGCCCCGCTCTAAACGCCAGCTTGATAGACATGGGCAACCGCTTCCGCCTGCTGGTGAACGAAGTTGACGTCGTTGCGCCCGAACAGCCGATGCCGAAGCTCCCCGTGGCGCAGGCGCTTTGGGTGCCGAGGCCGAATTTCGAGAATGCCTGCGCTTGCTGGATCTACGCCGGCGGCGCGCACCACACTGGGTTCAGCCAAGCCGTCACCACCGAGATGCTCGAAGACTTCGCCGAGATCGCTGGGATCGAACTCTTAGTGATTGACGGCGACACCAAGGTCCGCGACTTCAAGCAACAGTTGCGCGGCAACGAGGTGTATTACGGGCTGAAGGACGGTTTCGTGGTCTGAGCAGTGGACCCGGCAGGAGTCTCCTCCTTGTGTTCTTCGAAACTGCCACAAACAACATGAAGCCCATCATGTCCCTGGCTGCCGTGGCCGCAATCGCCGGCCTGTTGGTAGGCTGCACCGTTGACGGTTCGAAGAACGCCGCGTCAACCAAGGTAACGCATGTCAACGCCGCCGAGGCTGCCCAGCTTGTCGCTGGAAAGAAAGTCGTCGTGTTGGACGTGCGGACACCCGCAGAATTCGCTGGCGGACACATCGCTGGAGCCAAGCTGATCGATATCGGCAGCCCGGACTTCGAGCAGCGACTCGACCAACTGGACAAGAGCCGGACTTACCTGGTGCATTGCCGCTCAGGTGCCCGCAGCACCCGCGCACTGAGCACGTTCAGCAAACTGGGTTTCAAATCTGTCGTCCACCTTGATGGAGGCATGAATGCCTGGGTCAAAGACGGCCAAGCGGTCCAGAAGTAGCCGCGTGATTACTCGCCCTCTTACGAAATTCTTGCGCGCCTTGCTGCTTACGGTTGCCCTAACCGAATCGAGCGACCTTCGCGGAGAGGAATCCCTTCCAGAACGTCCAACGAAGACGAATCTCTTCGCGTTCCTGGATGTGGCGAAGCGCGCACTGCCACGCGTTGGCACAACGCTTGAGTTGAAACCGCACTGGGTCGGTACGGTGAAACGGGTTTACCTGCGAGACCAGAAGGGAGTCTATCGAGCGGACACCCCCGAAGACATCCGCTTCACACACCTGGTTGTGCAGCAGGATGAACAAGGTGACAAACGGCTGGTGATCGCTCGCCTGAGGTGGGACCCCGACACGCTGTTGACCTCCGCCGGCAGATATGCAGCAGCCCTCCGGGAGAATCTGCCTTCAGTGGATGATCTAGCGAAGGTTGCCAGATTGGGGGACTTGTTCGGGCTGTGCGGCCCGCAGCACGGCGGGACGGATGGGTGGGGCGACCTTTCAGGCACAATCTACTGGACTGAGGAATGGACGAGTATTTCCCCGGTCGGAGACGACCGCTTGCGCTATCTGAACGTTCTTGCCCATGTCTCAGGGCCCGTGACCAAAGGCGGAAAGCTTCCCCGTCTTGATCGAACGAACGCGGCCGTTGACATCCTCGTGGTTCGTGAAGGCGTCTTTCGCTGCGCGGACCCCAATTCTGCCGAGGAACGGAAGCGGTTCCTGACGGCAGAGGAGATCTTCGCCTGCAATCAGGCTGAACGCGACAGGGAGCGAGCGAAGTATCCGAAACCGTTGCGTGGTCTGATCGAGGCGAGTGAAAAGCCGGACGATTGGGAGATGGCGGCTTACATCGACACCATCAACCACATCCGCACCAACCCGGATCCGCTTCTGTTCCAACAACTCGTGTCATGGATGAACGAGAAAGAGGTCGAGATGAGCGGGCATCTTGAGGACATCCTCTTCTTCGATGACCCGCCGCCGGAGTTGCAGCCATGGAAGAAAGGTCCACGTCAGGCGGCGCTGCGCGCCTTGATCGAAGCGATCTCCGCAGCCAGGAACCCGGACTGCTTGGAGGAAGCTCTGCTTGCTGTCTTGATGGCGGACGGTGGCGGCAAGCTGAAGTTTCAGGTGCCCGGCACCGACGTCACGATTGACCTTGCCGCGAAGAAACGATCCGATGGCTTTGAGAAAACCTACGCCTGTGCCGGCTTATCTGAAACGAACATCGTCCAAGTGGTTGGCCATTGTCAGGCGGTTCTCAAAAAGAAGCACGCTGAGATCTGGCCCAAACCGACACCGTCGCAGAGCAGCAACGGCACGCAACGATGAGAACGAGTCGCAAACATTCAGACTCGTCCATGCTCGCCGCCCGGCTGCATGGCCCGAAGGATTTGCGCGTCGAGCATGTGCCGTCCCCCGGCCCACCCGGCCAAGGTCAAGTGCTGCTTTGCGTACTGACCACCGGCATCTGTGGGAGCGATCTTCACTCCTTCCTCGACGCCCGACTAGGCGACACGCGGGTGGAGAAACCGCTTATCCTTGGCCACGAGTTTTCCGCCATCGTGGAAACTGTGGGACCGGAATCCCTCGACGGTGACTTCCAACCGCTGGAGTCCGGCGCGCGCGTGGCGGTTGATCCGGCGCAACCCTGCCATTGCTGCGAGCCGTGCGAACACGGCCATCCGAACCTCTGCAGCCACATCGCGTTTTGCGGCAATTACCCCTACGGCGGCAGCTTCTGCGAGCGGATGATCATGCCGGCGCGCAGTTGCTTCCCCGTGCCCAAGAGCATTGACGACGAATCCGCCGCGTTGCTCGAACCGCTCGGCGTCGCCATCCACGCCGTGGACCTCGCCAAGTTCCGCGTTGGCCACAGCGCCGCGATCATCGGCATGGGGCCGATTGGCCTGCTCATTCTGCAACTCGCCCGCCTGGCCGGAGCTGATCCAATTTTCACCACTGACAAGCTCCCGTGGCGCCTCAAGCTTGCGCAGAAGTGGGGCGGCATACCCATCCGCTGTGACCAGGAAGACGCCGTCCAGCGCATCGCAAAAGAAACACGCGGACGTGGCGTGGACGTGGTCATTGAAGTCGCATGGGGCGGCGAATCCGTCGCACAAGCCGCCGAGATGGCGCGCTCGGGCGGACGCGTGGTGTTGGTGGGCATCCCCGGCGACAACCAGCTCGCGATGAAGCATTCCACCGCCCGTCGCAAGGGCCTCACCGTAGTCCTGAGCCGCCGCATGAAGCACTGTTACCCCCGCGCCATCTGCCTGGCGGAGCAAGGCCGCGTGGATTTGCCAAGCCTGGTGAGCCACCGTTTTCCGCTGCAACGCGTGGTCGAAGCGTTTCAGTTGAACACCGCCTACGCGGACAAGGTCGTGAAGGTGATGGTGGAAAGCCGGGCCAAGCCGTAACTATGTCGGCAGAGCATAATGTTTGACCGGCATAATGTCGCCCCCTAGCCTGCAACTGTGAATCTCGCTTTCGTCAACCGCGAAGCCGAATTGAAAGAACTGGACGCCGTGGCGGCCAGGGGCGGCTTGATGGCTCTCTACGGGCGACGTCGTGTCGGCAAGACTCGGCTCTTGGTCGAGTGGCTGAAGCGCCGCGATGGCTGGTACAGCCAAGCGATTGAAGGTCCGGGTGACATGCAGCTACAGCAGGTCTTCGCGGACATCCGCGCCCGGCTGCAAACTTCCGTGGTGCCAAAAACCTGGGCCGAGTTGTTTGAATTGCTGCGGCTGCAAACCGGTCGCTGGACGCTGTGCCTGGATGAATTTCCCTACCTCACGGCCACGGATCGCACGTTGCCGAGCCAGTTGCAACGCTGGCTGGACCACGGCCTGCCTGACGGTTGCACACTGATTCTGGCTGGCTCCAGTACGCGCATGATGCACAGCCTGTTCCTGCATCGCGCCGCGCCGCTGTTCGGACGGGCGCGCAAGCTGATCCACATTCAGCCGATGTCCTACGCGGCGTTTTGCGCCGCCTGCCGCCTGAAGGCAGCGGAGATGGACTCCTTCCTCAAGTTTTCGCTCGTCGGTGGCGTCCCGAAGTATTGGGAGTTCCTGGAAGCCAAACAGACACCTGTGGAACTGGCCGAGGCACTCTATTTCGACTTTGCGCCCTACATGGAGCAGGAACCGCAGCGCCTCCTGCGCGACGAAGGCGCCACCGGCCTGAGCGCGCTGGCCGTGCTGGAGGCGATCGGGCGCGGAGCCGAACGCCCATCCGAGATCGCGGCCCGCCTGGGCACCGCGCAGACGGGCCTTTCACGCGTCTTCCAGCAATTGCTGGACATCTCCGTGCTGGCGCGCGAACTCCCGTTCGGCGAAAGCATGAGGACCACCAAACGCAGTCTCTACCGCATCCAGGATGCTTCGCTGCGGTTCTGGTTCCGCGTGTATTCTCCACAACAAAGCCTCTGGCGAACGTTGGCACCGGCCCAGAAACAGACGCTCATCCACGAGCACGCCTCCACGGTCTTCGAGGATTTCTGCCGCCAGCGCCATCCCGGCGCGCAGCGCTACTGGGAAGGCGACGTGGAACTGGATTTGGTCGCGCCCGATCCGAGCAAGCCCAAGGGGTTGATTGTGGCGGAAGTGAAATGGCGCAAACTGACAGCCGCCGAACGCGCCAACGTGCTGCGGCAATTGCAGGGCAAATGGGCCCGCTGCCAACTGGCGAAGAAGAATGTCAGCGTCCGTTTCGACGTGCTGGATGCAGGCGTTCTAGTGGAGGAAATCTGTGCTGGAGGAGGTAGTTCATGAAATACTGGCTTGATCTATTTACCGGGACGACATGGGATGAATTCCGCAACTCTGGAGCTAGTGTCTCTGGCTTTAGTAACCGGATGCGAAAAAGCGTTGAGAAGATTCAGTCTGGGGATGTCTTACTCTGTTACCTCACCGGCGTGATGCGATGGGTCGGAGCTTTGGAGGTGATCGGCGCGAGCAATGAAACCAGAAGAATTTGGAAGGACGTCGAGTTCCCATCACGAGTGGCGGTAAAACCTCTAGTCATGCTTTCAGCCGAGAACGGCGTACCAATGGGCCAGCTTGAAGGCAAAGTTTTTTTCTTCGCTGGCAGTGCGGATCGGGGAAAGTTCAAGGGCTTCGTTCGCATGAGTCCGAACCTCTTCCGTGCTCAGGAAGATGGTGCCCTGATCATGAATTTGCTTCGCGAAGCCGAGCGTGCCCCGGTTACTCGTCCGGTGGATGCGAAGAAGTTGGCCCGGAAGCCTTTCTTCAAAGCTGAGCGGCGTAAAGGTAAGGAGACAATCTCAACTATTGTGACGGTTCCAGAGCCTGAAGAGACCGAGGACACTGGAGAGGCTCAGATTACCACCAACGAAGAGGCAAGCGCTTCCACGACCCGGCACACCGAGATGCAGTATCATCTCATGACGCTTGGCGCAGAGATGGGCCTGGCATCATGGGTGGCACGGAACGACAGGTCACGAAAGTGGAATGGCACCTCGCTTGGTAGCTTGCCGGGCGTTATCCAAGAGCTGCCGACGCAGTTCAACGAAGCAACCAACCGCACCATCGAGTTGATTGATGTGCTTTGGCTGAAAGGGAACTCCATCGTCGCGGCGTTTGAAGTGGAATGTACCACGAGCATCTACTCTGGCTTGCTCCGGATGAGCGACCTGCTGGCACTTCAGCCGAACCTTGAGATCAACCTTTTTCTGGTGGCACCGGAGGAGCGTCGCAGCAAGGTGAAGCAGGAGATTCTTCGCCCGACGTTTTCACTCCGGGAGAAGCCGCTGGCGGAGGTCTGCGGCTTCTTGGGATTCGAAAGGTTGACCGAGAAAGTTGAGGGCATTCGCCGACTCGGCTTGGCGTCTTCGCTCAAACCGGATTTTCTCCAGAAGGCGGCCGAGTTCTTCACTGCTGAAAACGAGACCTGATTTCTTAAACCCTAAAGAATTTTCAACTGAACCATGAACACCCAATACACCATCGGTCTGGACTACGGCACGAACTCCGTTCGCGCCCTCATCGTCAACGTCGCCAACGGTCAGGAGGTCGGCACCGCCGTCTGGGGCTACGCCCACGGCACTGCCGGCGTCATCCTCTGCCGCGACCCGAACCTCGCCCGGCAGCACCCTGCCGATTACGTTCAAGGCGCCGAAATCACCATCCGCGAAGCCCTGGCCGCGGCCAAGAAGTCGGTCAAAGGCTTCAGCGCGGACCAGGTCATCGGCATCGGCGTGGACACGACCGGCAGCACGCCGTTGCCCGTGGATGCGCAGGGCCAGCCGCTCGCCTTCCAGAAGAAGTTTGCCAACAACCCGGCGGCGATGGCGTGGCTCTGGAAGGACCACACCGGCGTCGAGGAAGCCGCGGAGATCACCGCGCTGGCTGCGAAGATGCGCCCGGAGTATCTGGCCAAGTGCGGCGGCACTTATTCGAGCGAGTGGTTCTTCAGCAAGATTCTGCACTGCCTGCGCACCAGCCCGGAAGTGTTCAACGCCGCGCACTCGTGGGTAGAGCTTGCCGACTATGTCCCCGCCGCGATCACGGGCACCGAGGCGCCGGATACGTTGAGCGTGGGTGTCTGCGCTGCCGGTCACAAGGCGATGTATAACGACAATTGGGGCGGTTACCCGGACGCTAAGTTCCTCGCCAAGCTGGATCCTAAGCTCGGTGAACTGCGCGCCCGGCTGCGTCCGCAGGCGTTCGCCGTTGATAAGTCGGTCGGCGGACTCACGACGGAGTGGGCGCAGCGGACGGGCCTGCCGGCGGGCATCCCGGTGGCGGTGGGCGCTTTTGACGCGCACCTCGGCGGCGTCGGCTCCGGCATTGCGCCGGGCACGCTGGTGAAGATCATCGGCACGAGCACTTGCGACATGATGGTTGCGCCGGTCGGGCAGGAGCTTGAGGACATACCGGGCCTGTGCGGCATCGTCAATGGTTCTATCCTACCAGGCTATTACGGCCTCGAAGCCGGGCAGTCGGCGGTGGGCGACATATTCAATTGGTTCGTCAACTATATCCAACCCGGCGGTGAGAAGGCCGGCTCGCACGAAGAGTTGTCGGCCGGGGCCGCGAAGCTGGCTCCCGGCGAGAGTGGCCTACTGGCATTGGATTGGAACAATGGCAATCGCACAATCCTTGTGGACCAGAGACTTACCGGCCTGCTCGTGGGCCAGACACTCTACACGACGCCGGCGGAAGTCTATCGCGCACTAATCGAAGGCACCGCCTATGGCGCGCTAACGATCATCAATCGCTTCGAGGAATACGGCGTGAAGGTGAAGCAAGTCGTGAACTGCGGCGGCATCGCCGAGAAGAGCCCGCTGGTGATGCAGATTTACGCGGATGTCACCGGCCGGCCGATGAAGGTTTCCCGCTCCGCTCAGACTTGCGCGCTCGGTTCAGCCATCGCCGCTGCGGTGGTGGCCGGGGCGCACAAGAACTTCGCCGCCGCGCAGAAGGCGATGACTGGCCTCAAGCCCAAGGTCTATACGCCGAACGCCAAGAACCACGCGACTTACCAGCAACTCTACACGCTCTACAAGCAGATACATGATGCCTTCGGAACCACTAAGTGGAATGGGAACTTGTATGGCGTGATGAAGCAGTTGATTGAGATTCGCAGCCGCGTGAGGAAGTGAACTCATTTTCAACCACGGAACACACGGAACACACGAAAGAAGCACAGAAAAGAACTCTATGGAGTTGCTCTACAAGGACGAAAGCTACCAGATCATCGGGGCGTGCTTTGAGGTGTACAGGGAGAAGGGCAACGGTTTCGTCGAACCGGTTTACCAAGAGTGTCTGGAGATGGAGTTTGGGCTTCAAGGGATTCCTTTCTCTGCGCAAGCGACGCTTCGACTCAGCTACAAGGGGCGGGAACTGAGGCAGCGATGCATCCCGGACTTCATGTGCTACGAGAAGATAATCGTGGAGTTAAAAGCCGTGACCCAACTGACCGACGAACATCGCGCCCAACTCTTGAATTACCTGAAGGCCACCGGCTATAGGCTGGGGTTACTAGCGAACTTTGGCCACTTTCCAAAGTTGGAGTACGAACGCATCATTCTGTGATTCCTTTCGTGTATTTCGTGTGTTCCGTGGTTAAATAATAACATGCTTAAAGAACTCAAAGCCCAAGTCTGCCAGGCCAACCTCGACTTAGTCGCGGCGGGCCTGGTCATTCAAACTTGGGGCAACGTCAGCGGGATTGACCGCGAGCGCGGCTTGGTGGTTATAAAGCCCTCTGGCGTGCCTTATGACGACATGAAGCCAGAGCATCAAGTCGTGGTGTTGTTGGAGACAGGTGAGGTGGTCGAGGGTAAGCTTAAACCTAGTTCCGACACCGCGACGCACTTAGTGCTCTACCGCGCCTTTCCGGAGATCGGTGGTGTGGTTCACACGCACAGCCTCTACGCCACGGCCTGGGCGCAAGCGCGGAAGGGCCTTCCGTCATACGGCACTACGCAGGCCGATTACTGGTATGGCGACGTGCCGTGTACGCGCCTACTTACAACTAAGGAAATCAAGACCGACTACGAAGCCAACACCGGCCATGTCATCGTCGAGACCTTCCAGAAGCAGAAGCTCGACCCGACGCAGCGTCCGGGAGTGTTGGTGGCGAGTCATGGTCCGTTCGCCTGGGGCAAGGATGCGCACGACGCCGTCCACAACGCGGTGGTGCTGGAGTTCATCGCCCGGCTGGCGAGTGAGACGCTGCGGATCAATCCGCAGACCAAGCCGATGCAGCCGGCGTTGTTGGACAAGCATTACTTGCGGAAACACGGGGCGGGGGCTTACTACGGACAAACGAAATGAAATCCGAAATCCGAAATCCGAAATCCGAAGGAAGCCCGAATTCCGAAATCCGAAGTCGGACGGCTCGGAGTGTCCCCGGCCAAGAGCAGGCTGGCAGACTTGCTTCCCAGCCTGGCTGGCTATCGCCTTTTCGGATTTCGGGCTTCGGATTTCTTTCGGATTTCGGATTTCGGATTTCGGATTTCCGCGCCGTCTTCGCCACGCTGGCCGCTGTCCTCTTGCTCGGCGCGGCCCCCGCTCTCGGCGCGGACCTCTTTCTCTTTAGCTTCTTCCGCGACAACGGGCAGGATGGTTTATATCTCGCCACCAGTCAGGATGGCTTGAAATGGACCGAACTGAAGCCGCCGGGTAAGTCCTTCCTGCAACCGCAAGTCGGCGGCAAGTTAATGCGCGATCCCTGCCTGGCGCTGGGGCCGGAAGGCGTGTTCCACTTAGCCTGGACCACCGGTTGGGGGCAGCCGCCGGTCATTGGCCTGGCGCACTCGACCAACTTACTCCAATGGTCCGCGCAGAAGGCGGTCCCGGTGATGCAACCCGAGCCGACGGCCCGCAACGCTTGGGCGCCGGAGATGTTCTACGACGAGGCGCAACAGCGCTGGCTAGTCTTCTGGTCGGCGACGATTCCGGGGCGTTTCCCCAAGACCGACAAGACGGGCGACGACGGCTGGAACCACCGCATCTATGCCACCACGACTAAGGACTTCACGACCTTCACGCCCACGAGGCTCTTCTACGACGGCGGCTTCAATGTCATTGACGCCACGCTGCTGAAGGCGAACGGCAAGTTCCATCTGATCGTGAAAGACGAGACGAAGACGCCGGTGAAGAAGAACCTGCGCCTCGCCACCGGCGACCGTGCGGAAGGGCCGTTCGGCCCCGCCGGGCCGCCGTTCACCAGTGACTGGGTGGAGGGTCCGTCCGCCGTTCAGGTCGGTGACGGGTTCTACGTTTACTTTGACCATTATACCCGTCCCCAGTATTATGGGGCGGCTAAGTCCAGTGACCTCGTTCATTGGCAGGAAATTTCGGAGCGGGTTTCGTTTCCGAAAGGTGCCCGACACGGCACTGTGTTGAAAGTCTCGGAACATTACGTACTGAACATCGCAAGCATATTAAATTAAATACCATGAAAACATCTATGACCCCAAGCCTCAGCGCATTGACGCTGGCCCTCGGGTTGGCGGGCTGCGCCACCCAAACCATGAGTCCCATCACCCAAGTCCCTTACGGCCAACTGCCGGACGGGCAGAAGGTAGATCTGTTCATCCTGCGCAACGCCAACGGCGCGCAGGTTAGTATCATCAACTACGGCGGCATCGTCACCTCGCTGCTGGTGCCCGACCGTGCCGGACAGTTCGTGGATGTCGTCCTCGGCTACGACAAGCTGGAAGACTACTTGAAGGACAGCCCGTATTTCGGCTGCTTAGTCGGCCGCTACGGCAATCGCATCTGCAAGGGTAAGTTCACCCTCAACGGCACCGAATACACGCTGGCAACTAATAACTATCCCAACGCCCTCCACGGCGGTCTCAAGGGCTTCGACAAGCGCCTCTGGACGGCGCGGTCCTTCGTGAGTAAGGAAGGCCCGGCGCTGAAACTGACTTATCACAGCGCCGACGGCGAGGAAGGCTATCCCGGCAACCTCGATGTCACCGCGATCTACACGCTCACGGCGGACAACGCCCTGCGCCTGGACTACACCGCCAAGACTGACCAGGACACCGTCATCAACCTGACGCAGCACTCCTACTTCAACCTAGCTGGCGGCGGCGACATCCTGGGCCATGTGGTGATGATTGACGCGGACAAGTTCACCCCCGTGGACAGCACGCTTATTCCGACCGGCGTGCTGAAGCCGGTGGCCGGCACACCGCTCGACTTCCGCAAGCCCACCGCCATTGGTGCGCGGATTGGTCAGGACGACGAGCAACTCAAGTTCGGCGGCGGTTACGATCATAACTGGGTCATCAACCGGCTCTCCACGCTGCCCAAGAGCAAACCGGCGCTCCAGGCTTGCGTCGTGGCACCTAAGACCGGGATTGAGTTGGAAGTGCTTTCCACCGAGCCGGGCTTGCAGTTCTACTCCGGCAATTTCCTTAACGGCAGCAACGTCGGCAAGAGTGGCGTGGTCTATAACTTCCGCAATGGCTTCTGCATGGAGCCACAGCACTATCCCGACTCCCCGAACCAGCCTAACTTCCCGTCGGTGGTGTTGAAGCCAGGTGAGACTTATAATAACACCATTATCTACCGGTTCTCGGTCGCTAAGTAACCCACCGACTGCCACCGTCAGCTTTCATTGCTAGCCATGAACTTCATTACTCCGATCTTAGCCGCCGCGGCCCCCGGCCATTCAACCTTTACCGGGATTGATTGGCTGGCGATTGCCTGCTACTTCGCACTCCTGCTAGGCGTCGCTTGGTGGGTGGTCAGCAAAAACAAGGACACCGCCGCCGACTACTTCCTGGCCGGACGCAACCTCGGTTGGTGGGTCGTTGGCGCCTCGATCTTCGCGTCGAACATCGGCTCGGAACACATCGTCGGCCTAGCCGGCTCCGGCGCTAAGGACGGCGTCGCTCTGGCCCATTACGAACTGCACGCCTGGTGCCTGCTGGTGCTGGCGTGGGTGTTTGTGCCCTTCTATGCCCGCTCGCTGGTGTTCACGATGCCGGAGTTCTTGGAGCGGCGTTTCTGCGTCAAGTCCCGCTACGTGCTGTCAGTCGTTTCGCTGGTTACGTTCATCGTGTCCAAGATCGCGGTCGGTATCTTCGCCGGCGGCGTGGTCTTCGCCACGCTGCTGCCGGAAATGCGCATCGGCAGCATTGACAGCTTCTGGATTGGTTCCGTGCTCGTCATCGTACTCACCGGCCTCTACACGGCGCTCGGCGGCATGAGAGCGGTGGCTTACACCGACGCCGTGCAAGTCGTCGTCCTGATTGGCGGCTCGGCGCTGCTTACCTTCTACGGACTGAGCACGCTGGGAGGCGAGAACGGCCTCCTAGCCGGCTGGACCGAACTACGGAAGTATTGCGGCTCGGAGATGTTTAACCTATGGAAGCCGCTGGTCCCAGCGGGCCAGATCGCCACTTGGGCGCCGGTGAAGGAGTTGGATGCGGCCGGAGCCATCACTAAGCAGGCGTGGTACTTCAACAGTAACTTCCCGTGGCTAGGCATGGCGATCTGCGCGCCAGTCATCGGCCTGTGGTACTGGTGTACGGACCAATACATCGTCCAGCGTGCCCTCGGCGCTCCGAGTGAGCGGGTGGCCCGCCAGGGCAGTATCTTTGCCGCGTTCCTGAAGCTCTTCCCGGTGTACCTGTTCATCATCCCCGGCCTAATTTGCTTTGCGCTCGCCAAGAGTGGCAAAGTGCCCGGACTAGCGGAAGTGTATGATCCGGCGACTGGCCAAGCCACGGCCGCCGCGCAAGGAGCCTTCCCTCTAATGGTTCAGCATCTCTTACCGCCCGGACTGCGTGGCATCGTGGTCGCCGGTTTGCTCTCGGCACTCATGGGTTCGCTGGCCGGTGTGTTCAATGCCTGCTCGACTCTCTTCACCGTGGACATCTACGAGAAGCTCCGCCCCAAAGCCACTCAGAGCGAGCTAGTTAGGATGGGCCGCATCGCCACCGTGGTGATGGTAGGTATAGCCTTGGCGTGGATTCCAGTGGTGAAGGGCGCGCACGGCCTCTACAACTATCTGCAATCCGTGCAAGGCTACCTGGCGCCGCCGGTGTTCGTGGTGTTCTTCTTCGGCGTCTTCTGGAAGCGGCTCAATGCCAAAGGCTGTCTCTGGGCCATGATCATTGGTTTCATCGTTGGCTTGTTCCGCATGTTGGTGGATACCCCTTGCACGCTGGACTCTAAATTCCAATATGCCACCGGCTCGTTCTTCTGGATCGTCAATAACATCAACTTCCAGTACTTCAGCATCCTCATCACGATCATCTCCGCCATCGTGATGGTCGTCGTCAGCTACATGACGGAAGAACCGAATGCCAAACAGATCAGCGGTTTGACCTTTGCCACCGCCACGGCGGACGACAAGGCCAAGACGCGCGCCAGTTGGGGCGCGAAGGAAGTGATCTTCTCGGTCATCATCATGGCCTGCATCACCTTCGCCTATCTCTACTTCCGGGGCTAAGACCAGGTGCTAAAGAGAATCGGTTGAATCCTGCGAACGCCCCTCACCCCGTCCCTCTCCCCATCTAATGGGGACAGGGTGGCCGAGGGCCGGGTGAGGGGTTGGCCGTTTAACCCGAATTCCGAAGTGGAAATGCCTTCGCGTAGTGGGACCGGCTTCCAGCCGGTCAGTTGCGGTTCGCCCTGCGGAAAACATCTTCCTTGTGACTAACAGCGCAACCGGACAGACAGGATGCTTGTCCCACTACTCTTCGCCGCCTGTCTATTTCGGAGTTGCGGCCTACAATATCGAGAACTGAGTCAGGTGGCTGGGATGCGGCGTTGGAGCAGCAGCGTCAATCCGAAGAGTCCAGTCAAGACTACCGCCTGCGTCCAGGACGGTTGCACGGTGGAAACTTGCAGCCCGTCGGCCAACACGAGGCCGGCCAGTAACCAGCTTATACCCCGCCCCGTTTGCGGCTTCGCCCGCCACAGCGGCCCCAGCGTGGCAACCAGCCAGGCGATGAACAGTACCATCGCAAATATAGTTACCCCGAATGCTCCGGCGGAGGTGTTCAACCCAGCAGTGACAACCGGCAGGGCGAGCAGCACGAGCGGCCATTTCGACGGACGACTCATCCCGCTCTCATGCCGCGCCAGCAGGCTGATACCCAAGACATAGGCGGCCAGGCCACCCGCTGCCGTCAGCAGGCGAGGCGAAGCGGTGCCGACGGCCGCGATTCCGGCGAGCAGGTAGAGTAGGAAGCGGCAACCCGCCACCAAGCCGAGCACGCAGGGATGCCGCTTGTGCCATAAGTCGTAGGCAACAATGGCTGTAAGTAAGACCAAGGCGCATCCCAGCGCCCGGCCACCCATCGGAACCGCCAGCAGCGCGCCCGCCAGCAACCCGCCAATCGCCCAGGCCCAAGCGGCGCGGCGTGAGATCCGGCCGCTGGGAATGGGGCGTTCCGTCCGATGTCGGCGGTCGAACTCGACATCGCAGGCGTCATTCAGGACCATGCCTCCGAGATAGAGACAGCTTCCGCTCGCCAGCAGCAGCGCGAACTTACTCCCATAGCTGCCGCCAGCCAGCAGCCAGGCCGCGAGACAGTTAGACCAGACGGTGGGCAGATTGGAGACGCGGCCTAGAACTAACAGCGTGCGAAAGTGCGAGGCGGACATGAGTTAGCCGCCGGTCAGCCCGTGTTCGCGCAGGCGGGCGAGCGTCCAGGCATACTCGGCGATCAGTTGGTCCTCGACGCGGCAGTTGCGAAACGCCGCGGGCATAACTTCCCAAGTGTAAGTTTCTATTTCCAAGTGCTGACAGAGAGCCGGGTTCGCCCCCAGCAGACTAAGTAACTGGATAAGATCGCCGCTTGTGTTGCGGAACTCCCCGTCCGGCTCCGCGTGGAGGGGGATGTGGAAATGCACGCGCCATTCCTCGTCCGCAAACAGTGCATCGCGCTCCGCCGCCGCCAGGGCAAGGTCGAGATCCTTGTGCCGGGTGAGCGAACCATCCGCACGGCGACCGATGACTTGGTGCAGATAGACTGCGTCCTGGAAATCCGCCAGCCGCCGGCGCGCGCTGGCCGTGGGCCGCAGTCGCAGCGCGTTGCTCAAGTGCAGTTTGCTCAGGCGGATGCCGTGCGACGCAAAGGCGGCCAGCGCATCCGCCGGAGACTCAAACTCCACGGCGAAATGGCAGGCGTCGTAATTCAAACCGAGATGGCGGAGCAGGCGCGGATCGTTAGGACGATCCGCTGCCAGCGCGGCAAAGAAGGCAACTGTCTCCGCCGTGTTCTCATGAAACCCCAGCGGCTCCGGCTCCAGACCAAGATGCAGATCCTTGCCGGTTCGCTCGCTGAGCGCGGCAATATGTTCTACACAGCGCCAAAGGTTAGTGCGCATGACGCGCTCCTGTTCCGGCGAATGAATGAATTCCTTGAACGAGCCGGGCAGTGTGCTGACGCTGCCAGAGACACCCTCTGGCAAGAGCGCAGTTAGTAAGTCGAAGAGCCGGTTCGTATAAGTCAGGCGGGCGGGCGCAGTCCAGTCTGGCACATACACCTGCTCCTTGACGCGCCGACCGTGGAAACAGCCGAAGGGAAAGCCGTTGATCGTGAAAACGTAACAGCCGTGGCGGTCCAGCCAGCGCTGGAATTCCTGGAGCCGGGCGGGCTCGGCCAGTTCGCGTGCCGCCGCATCGCTCAGGCGCAAACCAATCGCGTAAGGCTTGTTCGGACAGACGGCATTCTTGATGGCAAGCGTGTGGCGCTCCAGCGCGGAGAAGGTTTCCGCCCACGTCTCGCCGCGGTGGACATTGGTGCAATAGGCGAGGTGGAGGCCGTGGTGGAGATACATCGGTCAGGGAACTTAGCGGTCCTAACTCGCCGGCTTGAACTTAGGGCATTGGCTTAGGAAGCGCAGTGGATTGCCGAAGATGGCACCGTCAATCGCGGCGGCAGCGTGACCGCGACGGCGCATTTCCAGGGCGGCGTAAGGCACAGCCAGCGGCACACTTATGCCCCAATCGCACGCACTATTCATCCAGAGGCGTTCGTTACCATAGCACTCCAGAATGTCCACGGCGCGGGCGGCGGTACACTTGGTTTCGGGATAGAGCGTCATACCGGCCCAACAGCCCTGGTCTAACACGAGCTTCACGGTGTGCTCCTCGACATGGTCAATGATACAGCGCTCCGGTTGTATGCGACGGTCATTCTTCAGCACATCGAGAATCAGGCGCGTGCCCTTGAGCTTGTCTTCGAGGTGCGGCGTGTGGACGAGGATAAGTTGCCCGTGGCGGGCGGCAAGGTCCACATGTAACTCCAGCACCTTAAGTTCATTGCGCGAGTTCTTGTTCAGCCCGATCTCGCCGATGCCGAGTACGGTCGGCGCGGCCAGGAACTGCGGGATAAGTGCGATGACCTCCGTGGCGAGCTTTACGTCCTCGGCTTCCTTGGGATTGATGCACAGCCAGCAATAGTGCGGTACGCCAAACTTCGCCGCGCGCTTCGGCTCGTGCTCTGTCAACTGGCGGAAGTAATCGAAGAAGCCCTGGGGCGAACTTCGGTCAAAGCCGGCCCAGAAGGCCGGCTCGCAAATCGCGGCGCAACCGGCGGTGGCCATCGCCACGTAATCGTCGGTCACACGGCTGACCATGTGAGCATGAGGTTCAATGTAACGCATGAGATGGAAGGGGATGGGACTGGGCGGATTTGGTTCCTGGAAATGGTTCAACCTGACTGACGGATGACTGACGGATGACGAATGACAAATGACGAAAGAATGACGAAGCTCGAAGCACGAAACCGGTGGCTGCCTGGCCAGGCGCGGCGCAAAAGTCGGCACCAAACCGGGCCGTCATGGGCAGCAATTCGTCATTCGGATTTCGAGCTTCTTTCGTCATTCGTCATTCGAGCCTGGGAATTCGGTTTCAACTTTCACCCTGGCCAGGCACCGCAGGCACCTTTGGCTGTCGCTTTCTCGATCGGCTCCGTGGTGGGATCGCTGAAGCTCACGAGCACCCGGCGAGCGTACCCGGCGGCGTCGCGTTGCAGTTCGGTAAGCGCCTGCTTCAAGGCTTGGTAACGAAAATCGGCCTCGCCCTCGGCGCGGCCCACACGGTCCAGGAACGCCGCGAGGTCAATTACCTTCGCCCGCGCGTCGAGAAAATATAGGTCCAGCAATTCGCTTCGATTCATCGGGCGTGACTATACGCCAGGCCGGGGTAGAGGCAATCCTTCATTGCAGAGTCGAAGTGAACCCGGTGAATCCAGAAGTTACGGTTGCTCCCGCGCCCGGTAGAACCGCCACTTGAAGTTCGTCGCAGTGTCGGTGAACGGAATCGTCCCCAGCACATTCGTCACCGTTGCCAGGTTGGTCCAGTTCACTAGGTTGGTGGACGCTTGAATAACAAAGCGGCTGCCCGGCTGGCTTTGCAGCGTGAACTTGAACTGCCCGTTCGTCCGCACCAGCGAGCCGGCCAGAATTCGTGGCGGCGGCGGCACCACCGTCAGCACCGCGACCTGACTAGTCACTGAGCCGTAACTGTTAGTCACGATCACCCGGTAACTGCCCGCCTGGTTGGTTTGCACGTTGGGCAGCGCCAGTGTGGCATTGGTGCCGCTCGCCCAATCGGCCTCGTTGAATAGCCACTGGTAAGCGGGAAATGGGTAGCCAGACGCGGTCACTGTGAATACCGCCGTGGCCCCAATCTCATTGGTCTGACTGACCGGCTGAGTGATGATAAGTGGTGCCGCCGGAGTAAGCAGACGCATCCGATAGAACACCGTCTTGCCGACGGGCGCAGCATTGGTGAACCAATTAGTGCCGGGCAGAAGAGTGGCCGCGCCGACGGCGGTCCAGGTCGCCAAGTTAGTTGAGACTTGGATTTCGTAGGCGGTGCCTGCTTCGCCGTAGAGCCGCAGGCGGGCCAGACGGTTGGCGGACAGGCTGACCAGGTCAATCCAGACCGTGGCCACCGTCAACACCGCCGACGGGCTGCTGGTCACGGCTCCTACAGAGTTCCACACCGCCAAGGTGTAAGCCCCGGCCTGATTGGTTTGGACATTGGATAGCACCAGCGCCGCATTAGTCGCCCCCGGCAGGTTGGTGCCATTGAAGAGCCACTGGTATTGGAACGGCGGACTGCCACCGAGGTCGGCACTGAAGGTTACCGTGTGTTCAATTCCCACCAATCGGCTCTGTGGCGGAGTGATAATCACCGGCGGAGCCACATAGACAGTCAGCGTGGCCACCTGGCTGGTGACCGCCCCGGCACTGTTGGTGACCACCACCCGGTAGTCTCCGGCTTGCGGCAGTTGCACGCTGGGCAGAGTCAGGGTTGGGTTGTTGGCACCGGGCAGATTGGTGCCCTTGCGCTGCCACTGATAACTCAGCGCCAACAGACTCGTCGCGCTGGCGGTGAACACCGCGTTGGACCCGACTGCCACGGTCTGGCTCTGGGGCTGCACCGTCATCGAAGGCACGGCCACAGTGCCACCGCGGTCCAAGGCCGCCACCTCGGCGGCGCTCAGGGCCGTGGCATAAACCCGGATTCGGCACACGGCACCGCTCGTTTCCTCTGTGCCGTCATCTTTGAAGAAGCGCAATTCACCCCCCGACGCGACGGCGTTGCCGGCACTGTCGGTGAACGACAGGCGCACGACGCCGTCGCAATAGACCGCCATCTGACCAGTAGCGTCGCGCGTCAGAACCAGTTGCTGCCATGTCTGGCTGGCCACGCAAACCGAACTGCTCCCGCTGCTTGGGTAAAGCTCGAGTGCGCCATTGTAGAGATAGAACCCGTTATCACTCGTGCCCTGCTTGAAGTCGAGCACCCGGCGCCAACTGCTGACGTTGTCGAACTTTACCAGCAGCACCACGGAGTATTGGCCGCTCGAAAAGACGCCTGCCGTCGGCTGGAGCCGCAGCCCGGCCCCGGCGGGCCAGGACAGGGTGTGCCGCATGGCTCCGTCCACCACTTGAACGCCAAACGCCTGCCCAGCGTTGATCAAACCCAACAGCGGCGGCGTCCCGACACTGCTCGCCAGCGTGCCCCCGAACCGGTAGTCGGCTTTCGGCACCGGCCCCGATGGCACGGTGAGCGAGACGACCGCGCTCGTCACACTCCCGTAGGCGTTGCTAACCACCACACTGTAACTACCCGCGTCGTTCGTTTGCAGATTCGAGATGGTCATCAGGCTGGACCTGGCACCGGAGAACCGCCCACCTTCAGTCAGGTTTGCCCCCTGGAAACGCCACTGGTAGCCGAACGGACTCGTGCCGACCACCGTGACGCCAAACGTCGCCGTGATGCCGGCGGTGTTGGTCTGACTCACCGGCTGTTGCGTAATGATCGGCCGTGAATTCACCGTCAGCACCGCCGGGGGGGCGCTGGTCACGGAGCCGACCGGGTTGCTCACCACCACCACGTAACTGCCCGCCTGCGCCCACTGCACGTTCGTCAGCGTCAGCGTGGCGCCCGTGGCCCCCGCCAGATTGCCGCCGTTGAACCGCCACTGGTAACTGAGCGGCGCGCTGCCCGACGCCGTGACACTCAGGCTCGCATTGCCACCGGCCAACACCGTTTGACTGACGGGCGGCGTGCCGATCTCCACCGGCAGCAAAACCGTCAGCACCGCCGGCGGCGTGCTCGTCGCCGAGCCGAAAGAATTGGTGACCACGACCGCGTAGTTCCCGGCATCGCCTAGCTGTGCGTTGGTGCGGGTGAAGCTGGCATTGGTCGCCCCGGCCAGGAGTGCCCCGTTGAAGCGCCATTGATAGCTGAACGGCAGCGAACCGGTGGCCGTGACACTGAAGCTGGCCAGCGTGCCCACGGCATTGGTCCGGCTCTGCGGTTGGCTGGTAATGATCGGCGGCGCGGGAGGCACCACCGTCACCGTGGCCACCGCGCTGGTCACCGACGAGCAATCGCCGACGATCACCACCCGATAGTCGCCCGCCTGGCTCGCTCCCACATTCGTAAGACTTAGCCCCGCATTCGTCGCGCCCACGAGGCCGACGCCCGCCTGCTGCCATTGGTAGTTCAGCAGCGCCGCCGTACACGAGGCCGCATATTGCCAGGCCGTGCCCACCCGCCCGCCGCCCTCGTTGATGACGACCTCCACCACCGTGGACGTTCCGGGGCCGAACGGCGCCGTAACCGTGCTCTGTCCACTGACCTCGCCGCTGTCATAGATACGCGCCCCTTCGTAATACACCCGCAGTGTGTCTGGCACGGTGTAGAAGTCATAGCTGATCGTCACCACGCCTTCGGTGGCGCGGGTGTCGAACCACTGCCGCTCCTCCAGGTCCGTGCCGTTCTGCGACGTGCTGAAGGTATAGCCGCTGTTCGTGGCCAGCACCGAGAGCGCCACGCTGCCGCCGGTGGCCACCGACTGACTCTGCGGTTGCCGCACGATGGCGGGCCGCGAGCAGTTCAAGATCGTCACCACCGCGTTGCTCGCGCCGCCCACGACGGCCAGGCCGGTCGCACCGCTCAGGCGCACGGAGAACGTCTCGTTGCCCTCCACCACCGCATCCAGGTAGATCGGCACACTGATCGTCTTCTCCGCCGTGTCGCCGGCGGCCCAGGACAACGTGCCGGACGTGGCGGCGAAATCCGCTCCCGCCGTCGCCGTGCCGCTCACTGTCGCGTAGTTCACCGCCACGCTCCCCTGGCTGCCGCCGAACCGCCGCACCGCCAGTGACACCGCCCCGGCGCTTTCCCCGACCGTCATGGACGCCGCCACAAACTCCAGCGTGCCGCCCAACACCGGCACCTGGAAACCCGCCTCCAGACTGAACGCCGAGGCCAGGCCGCTGTTCAGCGCCCGCACCCGGTAGTAATACCTCTGCCCAGCCACCACCGCGATGTCGTCCGCCTGACTCACATTCGCGCCGACACTGGCCACCAGACTCCACGCGCCACTGGTGCCCAGCTTGCGCTGAATCTGGAAGCTGGTTTCGTTGGTGGAGTTATCCTGCCAACTCAGCCGGACGGCGCTGCCGGTCCAGGCGACCGCCAGATTGGCAGGCGCGGCGGGCACCTGCGAGGGCACCACCGTGACCGTATTGCCGGAGCCGCTGCTGCCGCTGCCATTCACCGCAATCACCCGGAAAATGACGGTGCCAGCGCCGACACCGCCGCCGTAGGTGAAGCTGGTTACGCCCGCGCCCACGTTCCCCACCGTGACCCAGCAGCCACAGCCGGAATCCCAGACCTGGATGACAAAGCCCGTTTCATTGGTTGAATTGTCCTGCCAGGTGAGAATGACGACGTTATTGCTGAAAGTGGCCGTGAGGTCCGAAGGCGGCACGATGGGTGCCTCCTGCACGCTCAACCATGCGTTGGAACTGACCACGCTGCCCAAGGCGTTGCTGGCCACCAGTGAGTAAGGCCCGGCCGCGCTGGACTCAAGGTTCGTCAACACCAGCCAGCGTTGGGTGGCACCGGGCAGGTTGGTGCCGCAGTGACGCCATTGGAAGGAGAGCGGATATTGCCCCGTGACCTCGGCTGACAACACGAAGCGGCCACGGAAATAGCCCACGCCGCTCACGGGCTGCCGGCTGACGAAGGGGGCTTGCCCCCACCCCACCAGCGCCAGACTGTGCGAACCTCCCTCCGCCACCGCCACCGCCACCACATTGCTCAAGCCCGCCGGCACAGGCGTCTGGCCGTAGTCGTCCCACGCCGCCATCGTCCCATCGCTCCGCAACGCCAGACTCAAACCTCCTCCTCCCGCCACCGCCACCACGTTGCTCAAGCCCGCCGCAGTCGTCTGGCCGACGCTATTGTAGCCCCACGCCACCACCGTCCCATCGCTCCGCAACGCCAGACTGTGATCGCCTCCCCCCGCCACCGCCACCACGTTGCTCAAGCCCGCCGGCACAGTCGTCTGGCCGTGGTAGTTGTAGCCCCACGCCGCCACCGTCCCGTCGCTCCGCAACGCCAGACTGTGCATAG